>JAADEF010000065.1 GCA_013153555.1 Candidatus Nanohalarchaeota archaeon
ACTTTTCCCATCTCAACCAATTAGCGATATTTTTCAACAGCTTTATTCTTTAATAACTGAGATATGTAAAATTGGTTTTATGACTGAAGATGTAAGAGATTATTTTAAAGCTGCTTTTGTAATAGAGGTTAAAGAAGTTTATGAAGATGCATATCATAATAGAAAAAAACTTTTACCTCATATTTATAAATTATTTTTAATAATAAAATCACACACCACAAAAGAAATAAACAATGAATTAACAAAATCATGTAATTTTATACCTCCTGCTTATGAAAAAGTTTTAGAAGAAATGGATGACTTCATAAACAAAGGCGAGTAAGGGATTAAGATGGGAAAAGTTGATTTCAAAGTTTGCATGCAAGGACAGGAATGTATTAATTCTTATTATAAGGGTTATGCTAAAGGTTGCGAGTTTTGCATGCGCGGGGAAAAATTAGTACTTTTTATTACAGGATTGTGTGATAATCGATGCTTTTACTGTCCTGTTTCTGAATTAAAGTTTGGGAAGGATATGATTTATGCGAATGAACGAAAAGTAGAGTCCTTTTTCGATGTTTTAGATGAGGTAAATTTGACAGATGCGAAAGGTGCAGGCATAACAGGCGGAGATCCTTTAAAAACATTGGACAAAACAGTGGATTTTATAAAGAAAATGAAAATATTCTTTGGAAAAAAATTTCATATTCATCTTTACACACCTCTTACTTTGGTAAACGAGAATACCTTATCTAAACTATATGAAGCAGGTTTAGATGAAATAAGGTTCCATCCAGATATTTTTGACGATTCTCTTTGGGATAGAATGAAATTAGCAAAGAAATATAAATGGAGCGTGGGTATAGAAATACCTGTTTTACCAGGACATAGTGAGCGCGTTAAAAAACTTATGCTTTATGCTGTGGACATTGTTGAATTTTTTAATCTAAATGAATTGGAACTTTCTGATACAAAAGTGAAACATTATAGGCTTCATGATTTAAGGTATGAGCCAAAACATGAACTTAGCTACGGGGTTAAGGGTTCGGAAGAAGAAGCTATTAAGTTAATAGAATGGGCCAAGCAGCAAAATTTGAGCTATAAAGTGTATTACTGTTCTGCGAAATTAAAAGATGGAGTTCAGCTTAAAAATCGGCTTAAAAGACGTGCAAAAAATATTGCTATGCCGTGGGAGGTAGAAACAGAAGAAGGCACGTTAATAAGAGGTGTAATTTATGCGAAAGATTATGAACCCTCTTCTTCTTATTTACAACACATAATGAATGAAGACAAAGAAACTGCTTTAAAGTCTTACGAAGTAATTATTTCACAGCTCCGTGATATGGGTTTGGAAGACTATTTTTATGATGATTTTAAGAAAAGATTGCTGGTTCCAATTGATTTTTTAGAGGAGCATGCAGAAGTTCTTAAAAGTAAAGGTATGATACCTGCAATTGTAGAGGAGTACCCTACTGATGATGGGTTAGAAGTTGAGATTATTTTTCTTTAAGTGATAAAAGCACTTTTATATATTATTTAAAGCTAAATAATATATAATATTATGTGCAACTTATATTATAGTGCAACAAACTGCATTAGGTGATATTATGACTAAGGTTATAGCTATTGCTTCTGGTAAAGGAGGTGTGGGGAAAACAACTTTGACAACAAATCTTGCTGCAGCTATGGTAAATCAAGGTAAACGCGTTATCATAGTAGATACTAATTTAACTGCGCCTAATCTTGCATTACATTTAGGTATACCTGCTGCTTCTATTGTAACGCTAAACGATGTAATAAGGAATGAAGCATATGTTACTCATGCGTTATATAAGCATAGAGCAGGTTTCTATGTTGTTCCTGCTAATGTTGATGAAATTGAGCACAATATGGGTGGTTTTAAAAAGGCATTAAAGCCATTGTTAGGTATGGCGGATGTGATTTTATTGGATGTAGCACCTGGTGTGAATAAAGAGGTTGAGACTGCTTTAAAGGTTGCTGATGAAGTAGTATTAGTAACTACTCCTGATGAACCGTCTTTACGCAATGTTATGCTTTTAAAGAGATTTGCAGAAGAAATGGGTAAGGATATTGCAGGAGTTGTGGTTAATCAAGCAAAGAATGTTCATTATGAGCTTAATGATAAAGAAATAGAAGAAAGATTAGGTTTGCCAGTACTAGGTAGGATTAGATATCACAGGAAGTTTAGAGAAAGTATTGTGTTAGGAATGCCTTTTGTGAATATTGCAAAAGGAACAGAACAGCAAATGTTGATTAATAAAATTGCGAAAAGTTTGGCAGAATCCAAACCGCCAGAGGGATTGAGCTTTTTGGAAAAGGTTAAAGCATTTTTGAACAGAGATATTGTATTGTGGAGTGAGTAATATGTGGGAAGTTTTTGCTTTAACTTCTTTAATTTTTGCAGCATTAGGCATGTTAGAATATAAAAAAAGCAGTAGATCTAATCCTTCTTATGTACGGTTTAATAAAGGATCTAATGAGCAGTTGCATGAAGAAGTAAGATTCAAAGAGCCTTATGCTCATGCTAATGATGAAAAAGAGCCTGAAAGCTTTATTAAGTTGAGGTTTAGCGAGGAGAGCAATGTTAAGCAGAACCCACAACCTTCTTTTAGTGCTGCTCAGCCATCTACTTTTTCTTCTCATCAAGATAAGGAAGAAGCAAAGAGAAGGTGGGAAAATCATTATATTGTGAGAGCAGTAAAGGAAAGGTTTGCTAAAAAAGAAGAAAGAAATTATGGTGTTTTTCATACGGAATCATCTCAATCACAGCCTTCTTATAATAATGTTCAATTTTCTTCTGAAGTTGCACCTACTCCTTCCAATCCACCGGTGCAGGAAGAGATAAGGAGTTCTTCTTTATTTCAAGAAGAACCCGCATCTCTTTTACCCGAAGTACCTAAAGAAAATAATGCAGGTTCATCCTCTGTTTCTTCGTCTTCTCAATCACAACAACCTTCTTTACCTGGTGTTTTTGGATCTTTACTTCAACAGAGAAACGAAGGAGAAAAAAATGTTGGAGAATTAAATTTAACTTCATCTTCTCCTTCACCTCAACCATCCACAATAACTTCTGAATCTGTAAGTAATGATACTTCTACATCTTCTATACCTGAAAATGAGAGGGAAAAAGAAAAAAAAGTGGAGGAATTTAACCCATTTGATGTGTTAGGAAACATATAAATAGATGT
>JAADEF010000082.1 GCA_013153555.1 Candidatus Nanohalarchaeota archaeon
TTTAGAAGATTTGGCAAATATTGATTTCACAGAAATATTAATCGGAAGGTTGGAAGATATAGAAATAGAAATACTAAGGGAGATAGACAAAGCTTTAGAAAGAATTGAAGAGGGAACTTACGGATATTGTGAGGTTTGTGGCAAACCTATAGAAGAGAAGAGATTAGAAGCTATTCCATGGACAACATTATGTAAAGAACATGCAGAAGAGTTAGAAAGGGAAAGGGCTATGTATGAAAGAAGACATCTTGATTATATAAAAACATTTAACCCACCGAAAGATTTTAAATTATCAGACGAGAACTTTTAAAAATGGCAGAAAAACCAAGGGAATGGCTTAGAGAGAAAAGCATAGCAAAAAAGGTATTATCTGACGCTGATGTAGTTTTTGAAGTTGTTGATGCTAGGATACCGAATGAAACGAGAAATAAAGTAATTGAAGATTTAGCTAAGGAAAGAAATAAAGAGTTATACATAATTGTAAACAAAATAGATTTGGTGCCAAAAGAGTTTTTAAAAGAAATAAAGGAGAATTTAACTAAAGATTATCCTTTAATTTTATTTTCAGCCCATAAAAGATTGGGATTAAAAGAGTTAAACAGGATTATAAAAGAGCTAGCAAAGAGAAATAAATTAATAAAAATTGGGGTTTTAGGTTATCCAAATGTTGGTAAATCTTCCATCATAAACACATTAAAAAAGAAAAAAGTCGCTACGACATCTCCAAAGCCGGGTATGACAAGGGGTCAGCAATTAGTTAAACTGGATAGAAATGTTTATCTAATTGACACGCCCGGTATAATTACCCTTGAGTATCAAGATGATTTAGCATTAAAAGGCTCTTACCTACCAGAAAAACTAGAACAACCGATAGAAACTGCAATTAAATTGTTAGATAAAATAATAGAAAAACACCCAAAATCTATAAAAGAGCTTTACAAAATAGAACCTTCTGAGGATAGCTATCAAACATTAATAAAAATAGGAGAAAAACTTAATTACAAAATATCAGGTGGAGAAATAGATTTAGACAGAACAGCCAAAAAACTCCTTTGGGACTGGATAAAAGGAAATCTAAAGGCTTACTGGTTATAAAGGAAAATAAGATAAAAAAAGGAAGTTGAATTTTATCTAATTAGCTGATGCAAATGGGAAAATTAAATTTTTCCAGCGTATTCACTCTTATCATCGGTGTTAGTTATTTGTTTTATCTCTGGTGTGTCCACATCTATTAGGAATATATCTAGCGGGTCTCCGGAAACAGCTGTATTTTCCGCAGATATTAATAATTTATTACCAAAATAGCTTGATACATCTTCACATGCGTAATTATTTGGAAGAGTTCCTATCTTTGTTAAAGAGTTAAAATCATCGGGGTCAACTGCATATATATTCCCACAAGTATCCTTTGTAACATTATCCGCAACTATAAATTTATATGCCGTTAATCTTACATTATCTTCATTCCAACCGAAAGAGAAATAAAAGTTTCCATCTGTTTTCGTTAATTTACCAATTGCCCACCAATTTTCCTTACAAGATATAGAACTATCTCCATCTGCCCAATAACACATGCTATACTTTTCATTATTACCATCATAATAATTCCACATTACTTTATTTTTATAAATAATAGAAACAGCATTATCACTACTACCCATTTCTAGTAAAGCAGTATAATTACCACTTGTTTTATTTATTGCCGCATATCTTGAATTATCACTATCAAAAACTATTACACTTTCTATAGTGTTTCCAATCATGTGTGGTTCGCTACCTGATGTCGCAAACTCATATAAAGTAGAAACAGATTTATCTGAAAAAGAGAATTTTTTCAAAATATATTTACTACTTCCACTATCATAAACAATAAAATACATATTATTTTCGTCTAATGCTTCATTGTATCCAGTTGAACCTGCACATGAAACGCCAGTGCTTGTAAAGGTGTTGTCTGTTCCTTTCATTTCATATATTTCGTCGTTATAACAAATATACATCATATTGTTTTTCTCATCTTTAACTAAATTAACAGGCGGGGAAGAATAACTAATTAATGTTTGACAATTGTCTAGATTTGTATCACATTTTTGTATCTCTGAAGCACTACTATTATTTACAATAAAACCTTTAATATCCTCAAAAATTCCATCTGAGTATGACCAAATTATTTCGTCTATGCCTGTTAAATCTATAGGTGCTGTTGAAGATTTCATATCGCTATTTATAAAAAATTTCTTATCATCACTAGTTCCACATGAACCATCATCACCGGCAGTTTGAACTACAAAATAAGATTTAGGATTTGGTTCATTAAGAAACATATCAGCAAAGAAGCAAGCATCTGATATTGATGATACTTGTGTTTTAGTTGGAGTTGTGTCTCCTATTTCTAACGATACTTTATAGATTTTCCCACCATTAATACTAGCTTTATCTCCATCTTCTTCTGTTATATAGAATAACTCGTAAGCATGCCCATCTGTATATGAAAAATCTGTTTTATTTATATTTGCATAACCTTTTGATGAATAAGCAATAACAGGTTTCGTTTCTATATTTAAGGTAGATAGATTATTTGGGTTTAAGAAATCTACACTAGCTTTGTAAAATAAATAATTTTTACTGGTTGCTGTTGGCGTATCGTTTGTTCCATCATCTCCCCCATCAATACCTAAATCAAGACATGAAACAAACACAAATCCACTTATTGTTAACAAGGTAGAAAATAATAATTTTTTCATTATAGCTCTCCTTTACCATTTATAACTAAGTGTTGCCATATAGGCATCTTCTTTGTAATCAGATACATTCCTTACTAATTTGTATCCTAAACCAAATGTGAATTTTTTATATGTGTAGTATGTTCTAAATATGTAATAATTAGCTTTTCTTCTACCTGAAGGTAAATCCTCGGCTTTGAAAATTCTTACATAAGATACAGAAGCATCGGCGAACCAATTTGTTGTTATTTTATAGTTTAAGCCTGCTGATGTTGTTAAAACTTGTATAGGTTCTAATCTATTAATAGCAGTTGCAACGAATTTTAAATCATCTGGAACTTCTGACTCAGGAATGTATTTTTTAGAAAAAGAAATAGATTTTCTTCTTTCTTTAGATATCCCACTCATCATTTATATCAACACTTCTATATAAAACTATTAAAC
>JAADEF010000080.1 GCA_013153555.1 Candidatus Nanohalarchaeota archaeon
AATATATGCTCTAATGGATTGTTTAATGGGTACTGTAATATCTTCATTATTTCTGTAAAAGGAATTATTTTTTTACTTTCATAAACAGCAAAATTTTTAATAGCGAAATCTTCTACTAATACTATCGGATTTTTATTAGAAATAGAATTTAGATCTGTTGTAGGTAAGTAAGTTGGAAAAGGAGGTAATTGTGGATCTATTTGTAACAAGTATGCTTTATCCTCATTAGGATCAAGAATAACTTCCATTTTTCGGATAGAAGGCATTCCTGATTCTTCCAGTTTTTGTTTGAGTTCTATTAATCGTAGATATATCCTGTATTGGGGAATATTTTCTAATGCTTTTAAAGTTGGAATATCTAATTTTATACCCTCTCTTATATTTATTAAAGGTCCATTTTGTGTATTTTCAAAATATGCATATATAACCCCTTTCTTCTTCGGTATGTATTTTTGTATCATGACTGGTTGTCGGGATAAGTACTCTTTTAAGGCGTTTTCTAATATTTTTTCGCTTGGTAATTCATGATTTGTGCCAAGCTGTTCTAAATAATGATTGACATATTTTTTAATTTCTGCGAGAGGGTCATTCTCATTAACAAAGCCAGTTCCTTGCTTTTGTAGTGTGTGTTTTAGAGCATTTAGAACTAAGGGATGCTGTTGATATTTTCCTATTTTTTTAATTATTTCTTTTAATTGATCTGAGGTACTACATTTTCTTGAAGGGAACATTCCATCGGGTAGATGAGGCTGTACTGAATTGTCGTCTCTTGCTATTACTTCACCGCTTATTTTCTTATATGCTGATTCTAGATCTTGATTAGATAGCTGATAGGGGTTGACTGTTGTAAATTTAGGAATTACGATAGTAACCTTCGGTTGTTTAGATTGAATTTTCAGTAATATTTGTTCGGCCAATTTTAAGTATCTACTTTTATAGCCTATCGGCGGATTTAATTCTTTTTTTTGAGTTGGTTGGATTTCTTTTGCAAGCTGCATTGTTTTTTCCATAAAGTGATTATATATTTGAAAAATTTTAAAAAGTTATCATTAATCAGTAATTATTTCTACGATATCCTTATCCTTAACAATATGGTCTTTTCCTACTTTTTGTCCTGGGAATTTTACTGACTCGCCCCACACGCGTGCATATTTTATTTCTCCTTTGATTTTTAATTTTTCTTTTATGTCTTGGATGTGTGAATTTTTTTTCATGATAAGCGGATGATCTAAATCTGGTTTTTCACCTGGTTTTTTGGTATAGATGCGTATTAGCTCTAATTTTTCCCAAATTTCTTGTTTAAGCTTTTCTATGCCCTGCCCAGTATGTACTGATATAAAGATGTAAGGAGAAGAAGGCAGGGTTTTAAGCTTATCACTTTTATTAACTACATGAATGGCTTTCACATACTTTCGGTTGCCTATGAGAGCATCTGCTATGTCTTCTAGGCTTTCTGCTCGTGTAATTATTATTTCTGCATTATGTAGGTTAAAATCGGTTGCAAGCTCTTTCACATCTTTTTCGTTAATGGGAATAGAGGGAGCGATTTTTATTATTAAGCCACCTCTGTCTTTTTTAGTGATTTTTACTTCAGGAGGTTGTTTGTTTAAACGAAAACCAGCCTCATAAAGCTCTTTTTCAATTTGAGGAAAATGTTTTTCGTAATTATCAACATCACTCACAATCATGATTAAATCAGCATTTCTAGCAGCGCTTAATACTTCTCTTCCTCTGCCTTTTCCATAAGATGCACCTTCAATAATGCCTGGCAGATCTAAGAGCTGTATTTTTGCACCTCGGTATTCCATTATGCCGGGCACTACATTTAAAGTAGTGAATGCATAATCTGCCACTTCACTTTCAGCATTGGTTAAGAGGTTGAGAAGAGAGCTTTTTCCCACAGACGGATAACCTACCATTGCAACAGTAGCGTCTCCTTCTTTTTTAACCGCAAATTGATATGCTGGTTTGCCTGATGACTTGGTTTTTTTCTTTTGAAGCTGTTCTTTCAATATTGCTAATTTAGATTTTAGCTTAGAAAGGTGCTTTTCCGTGCCTTTGTTTTTTGGAGTTTTAGCAATTTCTTCTTCTATTTCTTTTATGCGTTGCTCTAAATAGTCCATAAAATTTAATGAGCTGACCATATGTTTTAAAACTTTATCTATATTAATTTATGGTTTTATGTCTGATTTTGAGAATTCGGAGTATGTTAATTTTATATTAGGCGAGGTTGTTAATGGCAGTATAAAAGACTTTCCTGAAGCGTTTGAAAATTGCTTTGATTATTTTATTACTTATTCTCGAGAGCGGCCTTCATTGGTGCAATATGAAAAATCAATTGTTAAAGGATTTGAGATAACAGAAGAATTAGCAGAAATATTAAATGGATTCATAGCAAAAGATGCAGGTTTTAGGATTTTGCCGTGTGACAGATATTTGATTAAAATGGTTAGAAGTGAATCTATAAGTGGAGAAGAAGACAATCAAACAACAGGTAAGGTTATTAAATTATATCCTTCTTCTGAAAATAAAAAAATATCAATAGATTATTTAATAGAATTTTATTTTTTAGGAGAAAAAAAGAAAGAAAAAGTATCTGCATGGTCTAATTTAATTAATCTCCAAATTGAAGAACAATACTTTAATGGTGTCTTTGCTTCAAAAGGAGTATGTTATACTTCTACCAATTTATGTGAAGAAAAAAGGATATTGATGAAATATGAATTATTGGATAAGCCAGTTCCCCCTGATTTGTATTTAAGTGATCCTTTTAATAATTTTGAAGATATTGAAGGCAATATTCTTAAATTAAAAGAAGATACCTTCACAGGAACATCCTCAATGCATGTTGTGGAAGCATTTTATCATAATGTCTTTCGTCAAATTAGTGTACTTAAGGCAACACTTTTTTTGCCTTGGAAATCATTGCCTGTTTATAAAAATTTGAACGGAATTAATGTTTATACTTCATCTTTAAACAAAATCTATAAAGAAACAATTTCACAATTTTTTAAAAGAGATGAAAACTACGCAAAGGTTAATAACCGAAATGGTAATAATGTGATTCTGTTAACTTTTAAAGAAAATAATAAGCGTAAGTGAACATCTAGGGTATCACGCGAAG
>JAADEF010000078.1 GCA_013153555.1 Candidatus Nanohalarchaeota archaeon
GATAACTTAAAAGAATACGAGTATTTAGAGAAAGAGCTTTCTAAATTAGTTAAGGAATGCTTAAAGAACAGAGAAGAAACGCAAAGCTATGTGTTGTGTAAAGTTAAAAGCGATAAAGAGCTTAAATCAGAAGTTGCTAACAAACTATCTTTTCTTTATCCTTCTAAAACCATCATTTTGGTTCATGATAAAGGAGATGATAATTATTATATAAGTTTTAGGAATCAGTCCATGAAGGTGAATTTAGGAAAACTAATTAGAGAAGTATGCAGTTATTTTGAAAAAGAACAAGCTCAGGGAGGGGGCCATATTCCTGCAGCAGGTGCAGTGGTTAAGAAGAATGTGTATTCTCGATTTATGGAAAGGTTTTTACAAAAATTAAAAAAAGAGGAGATTAAAACACATTAGGATCTATGTCTATTTCATCTAAAGTATCCTCTATTTCTTCAGTATCGTTAAGTTCATCAATGTTGTCTATGGTTTGAGGTATTTCATCAATTGTTGATTGAGTTTCTGTAGAAGTTTGGCTTGGCTGAACATCAGTGGTAGTTCCTTGATCAGCAGGTTCAGAAGATGTTTTACTTCCAATACATCCAGCACTTAATACTACCATCAACATCATTACAACCGCCATCAACATTTTTGACACTCTCACATTATCACCTTTTATGTTATAACTATCCTTTTAAAAGGGATTAAGTTTTTTAAATGTTTCTTAGGAGGTGTTTTATGTTTTAGTAGTTATTGCATTGGAACATTTGCCAGCATCTTTCTTATTTTTGGATCTTTCATGAATTTTCCGGATTTGAATTTTTTGAACATTTTTTCGCTCATTTTGTAGGCTTTTAACATTTCTCTTACTTCTTCTTCGCTTGTTCCAGAGCCTTTTGCTATGCGTTTGATGCGGGATGTGTTGATAATAGAGGGATTTTCTCTTTCTTCTTTGGTCATGCTGTCTATGATGTATTTCCATTTTCTCATCTTTTTTTCTTGCTCTTCTAGTTCTTCCTTGCGAGGTATGAGTCGAGACATGCCAGGGATCATCTCTATCATTTTTTGTAAGGAACCCATTTTTTGAGTTGCTTGAAGTTGCTCATAAAACATGGCTATGTTGTATTTATCAGATTGCCACATTTCTTTAATTTTTTCTTCATCCACTACTTCTTTTACCTTTTCTAATAAGGATTCTAAATCTCCCATTCCTAAAAGCCTAGATACAAACCTTACAGGGTCGTAATATTCGAGATCTTCTAACTTCTCGCCAATTCCTAAAAACTTTACGGTTGTACCTGCTAAATAAGCAGCAGTTAAGGCACCTCCTCCTTTTGCAGAAGAATCCATTTTTGTGATGATTATGCCTGTTAGAGAAACTGCACTTTTGAAAGCCTCTACTAATGATTTCGCTCCTTGACCAATGTCTGCTGCAATAACCAAATATGTTTCATCAGGCAAAAGCACTTCATTTATTTTTTTGAGTTCTTCAATAAGATCAGGAGTTAAGGCATCTCGTCCAGCAGTATCAACAATTAGCACATCTGCTCCAGATTTTTCATATGCTTTTAATCCTTCTTTGAGTATTTTTACAGGATCTTTTTCTTTTTCATTTCCGTAGTATGGAACCTCTATTTGTTCTGCCAAAGTTTTTAATTGAGTGTAGGCAGCAGGTCTATACACATCAACGCTTAAAAGGAAGGGTTTTAGACCTTTTTTCTTAAAGAAGTATGCAAGCTTTCCAGCGGTAGTGGTTTTACCAGTACCGTATAAACCCACCAGCATAATTTTTTGAGGTTTTATTTCAATCTTTCCTTTTTCTTTTCCCAAAATGTTGGTTAGTTCTTCATAAACAACTTTGATTACATGCTCTCTTAAACTTACTGCTTCATGCTTTTTTTCTTCAAAAATGCGTTTTTTCATTTTTTGAGTAAGCTCAAAAACCACTTTTACATTAACATCGCTGAGAATGAGTGCTCTTTGTATTTCTTTTATTAAAGCTTCTACTTCTTGCTTATCTATTTGCTTGCGAGTTGCAAAATTGTTTATAGCAGTCTTCAGCTTTTCGAACATAATTTAATTTTTTAAAATCATCTTTAAATTTGTTTTGAAGAAGCAGCCATACGAAGGCATCAACATCATAAGGTTCGCTATTGACATAAACATAAATAGGATTTATACTGATAAGTAATTTATTTCTTTTCTTTCCTTTTTTAGTTTCTCTAACTTTTTTCTGCACTTCTTGCATATAATTTTTCACAAAATCCGGGTAATCTTTAGTGAAATTACTTGGTACAAAGAAAATGTATTTAATATAATATTTAGAATTTTTAACAATAGATATTAATGAATTGATAAGATTAGAATATTTTGCATTTTGATTTAATCTGCCTGCTTTTATTTCGAAAAGCAATAGTTCAGGATTTTTGCCATTTATTTTGACTGCGTAATCAAACTCAGTGATGGTTTTATTGTTTCGGGAGAGGTATATGTGGTAATCTATATCTTTATGTTTTTCTCTTTTGAGTGAAAGACAATAACCTTTGGGTAATATTAATTGATTAATCGGAGTAACGCTTCTTTTTTTTATTTCATTTAAAAATTCATTTTTGAAAAAATTATAAAGCGTTTTACAACATATTTTTTCCATAAGGTCTCCTTTGAGATTTCCAAATACGCCGGAAAATCTTAAGGCAAATTCTTCCTTGCTATGTCTGTCGTAAAGGTGTATTAGTTGATCTATGTAAAAAGTTATAAGCTTATCTAAATAATTTTGCTCAAAAGATGTAGTATGTTTAAGCCGATCATCATAAAACAAAGATGCTTTTAAAGAATCTTCGGATGGATTATAACAAACACCCAGAATTATTTCTGATTGCTGGAATAATCTACCATCTTTATTAAGTTTGAGATAATATTTCTGGTCTAGCATAAGCTCATAACATCATAAAATTATTTAAATTTATGGTAGCAAAAAAGGTATAGGCAAAGGTATGTGCAGGGGTCGCCAAGCCTGGTCAACGGCGGTGGACTCAAGGGAATCATAACCTTGAGTTATGAGCTAAGCGATGATTTCTGAGAAATCCACTCCCTTAGTGGGTTCGTGGGTTCAAATCCCACCCCCTGCAT
>JAADEF010000054.1 GCA_013153555.1 Candidatus Nanohalarchaeota archaeon
TCCTACGAGAATGTCTTTTAATGTCATAAAATTATATATATGTTCAAAATAAATAAATTAATTATATTGAGAAGGATAATGATTTTATTAGGTGGGAAGAATGTATTATCGTAAAAGAAAAGGTCTTTCTCCTTTGGTAGCTGCTGTGTTGCTTATAGCTTTTACTATGACTGTTGCAGCACTACTTACAGTTTGGATTAAAGGATTTACTGATGAGCAAAAAGCAAAAGCAGAAGAAAGCTCACGCCGAATGGAATGTAGTTATATTAATATTGAAATGAGACCTGAATTTTCGAGGTTTAATCTAACTTATGAAGGTAATACTGCTTTATTTGAAGCATATGTTATTAATAACGGTCTTAGTGATGCAGATATTACTCATGTTCAGATAGTAGATAGATACGGAAAATCAACACCGCCTCACCCATTAGAAAAGATTGTTACTCTAAAAAAGGATGAAAACAAATACATAGATTTGAACATTACTGTTTTAGCTGATGAGTTAGGATTGGTGGAAGAAGAGGATCTAGACAAAGTGATTTTATTAACTTCCTGTTCGGGTATATCAAGCAGAGTAACTCGTCCTTTTGGAGGGTGGAATACTTTAGAAAAACCATTAGGGGAGATAATTCAGGTGAAATAGGTGCACAGAAAAGGAGCCAGCATATATATAGGTGCTGTATTGTTGATTGTTATTACTTTATCGGCTGGCATTTTTTTTGCAAGATGGTATTTAAGCAATGTGAAGGAAAAAGCGCGAGATAATAAGGAAACTTTACAAGAGCTGGCTTATTGTTCAAAAATTTCCCTTAACTTTGATAACATAAGCTTTAATCAAACAGGAGTTAATGAGCTGTTCATGTATGTGGAAAATACAGGAACAGTAAATGTGTGGATAGATGGTGTAACTGCCTTTAATATTAAAGGAGAGGTTTTTAACTCCACAAATGTGCTGTTTTTAGGACCTTATGATAAGAAGCCCTATTATGCGGTTATACCCTCCTCTTATCCTTTGCAAGAGGTGAGGGTAGAAGTGAGGGGCTGTGCACCCCAAATAATTAATGCTGAGTACATTCAACAATAGCTTTAGGTGAGGCAGATGGCATACACTTACTTTGGTCAGTTTTTGGACATCGCAGAGCAGATAGGATTTTTTGATTACTTGTTACCGTTTTTATTATATTTTTCTCTAATTTTTGGACTGCTTGAAAGAGTGGATCTGTTTGGTAGAGCGAGTAATACAGATACAACACACGAGAATAATAAGGATAAAGAAGGAAATCTTAACAAAAGACCTTTAAAATCTAATGCAAAAGACAGCCGAAAAATAAATTTGCTTATTGCTTTATCTATGGCATTTTTGATAATGTATTATTATCCTCCTTCGCGCACACTTGGAAGCTTATTAGCAGAACTTTTAACTCAATGGGGTGCATTTGTGCTGTTTTTGTTCTTAATTCCTGTTGCAATGGCTGCATTAGGCGTTCCTGTATGGGATTTACTTTATCCTTATGATAAAGACAAACAAGGCCATCATTTATCCGGTATAGGATGGGCAGTATTCATTGTAGTATTTTTGGTATTGATTGTGCTTTTCTATGACACTATTGGGCAGGCATTTGACACCTTTTGGGTGTTTGTAGATCCAAAATATTTAGGTGTGTTCCTTGTGCTTGCCTTTATCATCACTCTTGTAATATTAGTGGGAAGCACAGAAGATCAATCTTCTTAAATCCATAAATATGTGATGCTTAATGCCAGAAGAAAGCCAGAGCTTAAAACAAGAACAGCTTTTAGCAGAGCTTGAAAGAATAAAAGCTCAACTAGATGCTGAAAAAGAAATAAGAGAAGGTTTAACTGAAAGATTGACGCATATTTCAGAGGAGATAGGAGAAATAAGAAGAAGTATTATAGAGGAAGAGAAAAAGATTTCAGAAATTGATGTGAAAGCAACTAAAGCAGCCGATTTAGTAAAAGAAGTGCATCCAGAAGAGCTCATGGCTGCTTTGCAAAAAGACGAAGCCAAAATAGAAGCCCTACAAGATCTTATTAATTCTCAAAAGCTAATGGTAGAAAAGTTAATGGAAGAACTAAAAGAGATTAAAAGAACGCTTACTGCTTTTAAGGGGTATGATGAAGTTATTAAGCTTTATGGGGATATAAAAAAAGACATTACTACCTTAGAAAAGCTTAAAGCACGCATTGAAAGAGACGCAGATAAAGTAGAATCCATATTTCTGGAATTAAGCAAAAAAATGAAAGATACACAGGCTTTGGAGGATGCTATAAAATCCTTAGAAGAGAAGGTTTCTGCTAATACGCAAGAACTGCAAAGAATAGTTACTGTGTTGGAGCTTAAAGCAGATAAAGCAGATGTGATGAAGCTCATTGATGCTCTTGCTTCCAAACCTTCTTTGTTAGCTAAACTTTTACATAAACAGCCACAAGAAGTTGAATTAGATGTTGAAGATTTGAAGAGAGCTATTGAACTCAACGAAGGTATTGAAAAGAAATTTGAGAATTTGTTTAAGGAGCTGTCTGATTTAAAAGAAAAAATAACTTATTTAGATAAAAAAATTGAAAAATTAGAAAAAGAAAAGAAAACTGGTAGTTCATCTCCTACAAAAAATAAAGCAGAAACTCCTCATGAGTTATCAGAAGAAGAAAAAGCTCAAATATCATCTCTTATAGAAAAACAAAGTCTTGCAATTGAAATGCTTCGCAAAGAGATGGACGCACGATTTGAAGCTTTATCTAAACAATCTTTAAATTCGCCTTCACTCAATAATCCTTATTTGTATAAGTTAATGTTTGCTTTAATCGTATTTTTCACCTTAGGTATTATTGGAAATATTTTATTTTTGTTATTGAAGTAGAACCTTATTTCTAAAATTTATAAACTTTTAATGCTTTATATAAAATATGAATAAGAAAATTCAGCTTTTTACTATCTTGCTTTTTTTCTTGGTTATTGAAATATTTTTTAGTGTTTACAAGCCCGCAGAGGCATTAACTTTATCCAGCTGCCAACCAATTAATGAATCAGGAACTTACTACTTAACCGCAGACATAACTGATCAAGACGGCAACTGCTTTGAAATCCAAACTTCTAATGTAA
>JAADEF010000004.1 GCA_013153555.1 Candidatus Nanohalarchaeota archaeon
TATATTAAAAGGTAAGAAACTCACTCGTAAAACTTTATTCATAGAAAACATTACTCAAGAGGAGTTTCACAGGTTGCTTAGAGATCATGCTTATTAACTCATCACTACTAACTTCTCTAAGCAACCTAGGTAGGTACATAGGAGGTGATTATTAATGGCTAAACTTGCACAAACATCTATTAAATATGTAGTTAGAGCTAAATTTTTTGCTAAAGGAGTAGTTGAAAAACCAGACATAATTGGTGCATTATTCGGGCAAACAGAAGGATTGTTAGGTCCTGAACTTGATTTAAGAGAGCTTCAAAGAACAGGAAAAATTGGAAGAATAGATGTAGTGAACATAAAAGTAGATAAAGGTAAAACCACAGGAGAAATAATTATTCCTTCAAGTTTGGGCAGTACAGAATCTGCATTAATTGCAGCAGCAATTGAAACAATAGAACGCATAGGTCCTTGTGATGCAGAAATAAAAGTCGAAGCTTTAGAAGATTTAAGAACCATCAAAAGAAAATATGTAACAGAAAGAGCAAAAGAGCTTCTCTCGCAACTATTATCTCAAGTGCCAGATCTTAATGTTCTCACAGAAGAAATACTTCAAGCAGTAAGAGCAGGAGAAATCACAGAATACAGGGGTTTGCCTGCTGGTCCGGATGTAGCAACATCTGAAGAAGTTATTTTTGTAGAAGGAAGAGCAGATGTCATTAACCTATTAAAACACGGAGTTAAAAATGCAATTGCCATAGGTGGAACATCAATTAGCGATGAAGTTGTAAACCTTTCCAAAGAAAAGATAGTTACAGTATTTTTAGATGGTGACAGAGGTGGAGATCTTATACTAAAAGAACTTCAAGATATGGGGGCTGAAATAGATTATGTTGCAAGAGCGCCCCCAGGAAAAGAAGTAGAAGAACTAACCAAGAAAGAAGTGTTTAAAGCACTAAGAGATCGCTTACCAGTAAACAAAAAAGAAGTAGAAATCTCTTCTCCTAAAGAAGAGAAAAAAGAACAACCAAAGCAACAAAGCAACAAACAGGAAAAACAGCAACAAAAACAAAAAGCTTCAAAGCAACAAAAAGAAGAGCTTCCAGAAGAAGTAAAAGAACTCGTCAACAAACAACTTGAAGAAATATTAGGAAGTAGGGCTGCGGCAATCTTTGATGAAAATTTACAATTATTGGGAAGAGTTCCAGTAAAAGAATTGGCAAATGCCCTTAAACAAATAGAAAAAGCATATGTTGTAGTTACAGATGGAGAGGTTACTTCCGCTCTTCTCAAAGTAGCAGAATCAAAAGGCGTAAAAGTCATAGCGTCAACTAAAAAAATACCCATAAAATCACGCAAAATAATATTAATACAGGGGTGAAAATATGTCCAAACAACTAGAAGATTTAAACCAGCAATATACCACTCTTTATCAGCAATGGCAAATGGTAGTTATGCAAAAAGACCAGTATGTAGTACAACTCAATGAAATAGAAAATGCGTTAAATGAGCTTCAAAACATTAAAGAAAGTCATGCATACAAAATAGCAGGAGCAATAATGGTTAAAAAATCCAAAGAGGAATTAGAAAAAGAACTTAAAGAGCTTAAAGAAACATTAGAACTTCGCATTAAATCCTTAGAAAAGCAGGAAAAAACATTAAGAGATAAGCTCAGCGAGCTTCAACAAAAGCTTGCTAAAATCCAAAGTGCTGGAGCATAACTTAAAAATATAAGTAGATGAAAACACACAAATAAGATATGGTAGTATTTGCAATCAACTTTAAAGCATATGCTTTTGGAAATAACGCTTTAGAAATAGCTAAAATAATAGATGAGCTAGCTAAACAATACCAACAAGAAGAAGTAATAATCGCTGTACCTCTCACAGAAATAAAAACCATTGTAAAAGAAGTTTCTTACATAAAAGTTTATGCGCAAACTGCAGATGCGGTTGAACCAGGAGCGCATACAGGAAAAATGCCTATAGAAGGGTTAGTACAAGCAGGTGCAAGAGGTGTTGTTGTAAACCATGCAGAAAACCAAATAAAACTCAATGAGATAGATTTTATTATTAATAAAGCCCAAGAATTTGTATTAGAAACACTTGTATGTGCTGCCACACCTTTACAAGCAAAAGCTCTTGCTTCATTTAATCCAGATTATATTGCCTATGAACCGCCAGAACTTATTGGAACAGGAAAATCTGTTAGCGAATTATATCCTCAAAGCATAAAAGATGCTTCTAAAAAAGTTAAAGTAATCTCTCCCACTACCAAATTCTTAGTAGGGGCGGGTATAACTTCTTATAGAGATGTAGATGAAAGCCTCTATTTAGGAGCACAAGGCGTGTTCATTGCTTCTGCAATAATGAAATCTAAAAACATTAAACAAAAAGTTGAAGAATTCTTTTCATTTCATTATTAGCCGAAAATACTATCTAAAATCAGCATAACTATAAATCCTATTAAAAAAGAAAAAGTTATATATCTTTCTTGAGATTTGTTACTTTCATGATAAATTTCAGGAAACATTTCTTTGCTTACCACATACAGCATAGCACTTCCTGCCATACTTAACCCAAGAGGTAATAAATAAGAAGCATAAGAAAAAATTCCATAACCTAATAAAGCAGTAATTAACTCAGAAAGACCGCTTAAAAAACCCACAATAATCGCTAAACCAATAGAATAGCCCCCTGTTATAAGAGGCAATACTACTGCAGTGCCTTCAGGAATATCCTGAATCCCTATGGCTAAAGCTGTTGCTATTCCTTTTTTAGATTCGTAGGCAAGAGATGTACCTATTGCCAAACCCTCAGCAAAGTTATGAATAATGATAGCAATAATTATTAGCCACCACTTTTTTAATTTGGTTTTTATTTCTTCTGGTCCTTCATACCCACTTAAAAAATGTTCGTGAGGTAAATATTTTTCAATCACATACATTATAAAATAACCCAATATAATACCTACAATCACCAATTTAATCGAACTTATTTCTAAAGCAGGTAAAATTAAACTAGTAAAAGAAGCAACAAGCATTATTCCTGCTGCAAATGCTAAAGACATCTCTAAAGTTAAAATTTTTATTTTTTGATGAATTACTGCAAATAAACT
>JAADEF010000041.1 GCA_013153555.1 Candidatus Nanohalarchaeota archaeon
CTTTACTTTTGATTAAGATATCAAACACATCCTTTAATGGCAGCAGTTCTTTTATTATCGATGTTAATAAAAATTGGTGCTCTCCTCATCTTACTAACACCAGAGTCAATAAAACAATATCAAACATAAAACTGATAGCCGTTATATCTCTTATAATCGATATAGGAAGAAAGCTAATAGATTTATCTAAAATAGATAAATTAATTATTTCAAATCAGAAATGAAAACACAACCCAAAATAATAGCTCACAGAGGATATAGCCTCGCCTTTCAGGAAAATACAATTGAATCCTTTTTAGGAGCAATTAACTCTGGTGCAGACGCCATTGAAACTGACCTTCATATTACTAAAGACAAAGTAATTGTATTAAAGCATGATTATACTTTGTTAAACGGTAAATTGCTAAAGGAAGTTTCTTATGAAGAACTTATCAAAATCGAACCTTACATTCCTAGACTAGAAGAACTCATAGAAATAGTCAAAGGAAAAGACATAGAACTATTACTGGAAATAAAGGAAAGAGATGTTATACCCGTTCTAATCCCCTTTTTAAGGAAAATTAATTTTAGCAATATAATTATCGGATCTTTTGATTGGATAACCCTACAAGAAATCAAGCACTACCCCGACTCACAAAAATATCCCACCTCCCTCATGCTTGGAAGCGTTATGGAATGGGAAGACATTGTGTCCCTCGCACAAAAATACGAATGTTCCTTTGTTCATCCGTGCTGGGAAGCAAGAAGCAGCCGCCCCCACGAACTTCTGGACGCCAAAATAATAGAACAGCTGAGCACGGAATTGGGTATCTCAACGATACTCTGGCACGAAGAACGCCCTGAGTTTCTTAAGCCTTTGCTCCAATTGCCAGTTTATGGTGTATGCACAAACGACCCCCCACTAGCACTTAAGTTACGAACAGAATGTCCAACTATATAAATTACCACCTTTAACTCTTACTAGTTTTTAAATATACAATCAGACTTGGGAACGAAGCTAATTCCATTTCTATCTATTATTTCCATAATATTACATATATCTTTAAGAACAATAACATCAGGAGTAACTTTTCTGAAATCTTTATCAGTAAAAGTGCTTTCTATACCTATAAAACGAACTTTGCATTTTTTCATAAGCTTCAAATCAACTACGCTGTCACCAAAAAAAAGAAAATAATCACGGTCAAAACCGGTAACTTTTTCCAAATAATTTATATGAGCTTCTCCCTTCTTAAAAGCACCACCATCCCAACCAAGCACATAATCCACAGGCAAATCTCTCAAAATCTGCCTAGCATACTTATCTAAGTTATTAGAAGATACTGCAATTATATACCCTAATTCTTTTAAAGATTTTAAAACATTTTCTATCTTTTCTTCAATCTTTATGTCTTTTATAATAGCTTGCTTTTTCTCCTCAAACAATTTTGAAATTTTATCATTTAGATGGTGACCCGGAAAAATAACCTCTAACTGTTCTCTAAAACACAAACCACAAGTCTTTAAATATAATTCTTTCGCATGTTCCAGAGAGATATTATAGAAACTACTAATAATTTCAGCAGCTTTTTCCTTGTATGCACTAATAGTATCTATTAACGTCCCATCTAAATCAAAAATCAGCACACGAGAAGTCATAAGCTCTCCCCTCAACAAATCTTCAACAGTATCCACTTCCACAAAGAAGGCATTATCTACCCAAATAGGCTTTTTAGATAAAGCACAACTATTTATAACATCCTCAACCCGAACATCATCTTTTTTACTATATCTAATTAGGTTATCTCCCGAATTCCACAGCTGAAGAGGAGTATTTATAAGAGCTACCCCAATATATGCTCCATCATAATCATCTAAATTTTTATCAATTATTTTTACCTCACCATCTTCTATTTTAACTTTCATCTCATCCTCATAAATTTCTCTATCGCCTTGACAGGCTAAGAAAATTTCATTACCACCAACTAAAGACAAAACAGGAAAATGTTTTATAAGAAAATCAGGGCAAAATATATGATCAGCATTAACCAATATAAAGGGGCTATTTCCTATTTTATCCTTAGCCGCTATCAAAGAAAAATAATTCCCTTCTTTAACTTCAGAGACATTTACACAAACAACTTCAGGCCACCTCATACCTAACCATCTTTTTATTTCATTCCCTCTATGACCGACAACAACAATTATGTCTTTTTCATTTATAACCGAAGACAAATATACAAGTACATGTTCAAGCAGCGGTTTACCACATACATTTACCAAAGGTTTAGGAATTTTCTCCGTAAGAGGCATTAACCTCTGACCTCTACCAGCTGCTAAAACTACGGCCTTCATTTAACTTATTTTACATCAATTAGTTTTCTATATGCATACAAAAACCTATCTAGAGCGGAAATATTGGAAATCACTGCCACTATTACCAATGCCCAGTAAGGTTTTTGTAAAAAAAGCATCAAACTTATAACAGCACATCTAATATCTCTAGAACCAATAGTATTTCTAAATTTTTTTATTCCCAAAGCTTCTCCCTTCGCCCTTATATATGGAGTAACAAAGCTTCCTAACATAGCAAAAAAACCCGTAAGCAAACTCCAACTTACTAAAGATAACGCTAAAAGCATTGCGGCATCTGAATATCTATCAAGCACAGCATCTAACAAAGCGCCAGCTTTACTTGCAATACCCCTAACCCGAGCAAGCTCACCATCCAAACTGTCAAGTAAAGCTCCCAAATAGAAAAACAAGGCGGCCCCAACATAATACTTAAAAACCACCATAACTGGTGCTATCACACCTGACATTATAAAAGAACTCCAAGTAACTCTATCTGGAGTGATAACATAAGTGTCTTTTATCAAATTTGCTATAGGCCCAGTTATTTTTCTATTAACCTTCTCTATCATCTTTTGAATTTCTAAAGGCTTTGTTTTATATATAGAAATGCCATGAAAAATTTCAAACTTATAATTTCTATCATTACTCTAGTATCCACTTTAAGCAGCGTTGCTTTAGGTGGTGACTGTCTCTTTCTGTTCAGGCCCGAATTCAAAGCCTACATCTCACGCCAGATAAAGGCAAAAGACAG
>JAADEF010000012.1 GCA_013153555.1 Candidatus Nanohalarchaeota archaeon
AAAAATACCCCTTAAAAAGTTAAAAGAAGGTGACACAGTCATAGGAGAATTTAAAAAATTAAATCTGCAAAACAAATTATTGGATGCCATAAGTAAAGAAGAAATAAATCAGCTAATAAAGGCTTATGGAGAAAATTATGAAGTAGAGGTCAAAGACATGGTAAGATATGCTCCTTCGTTTTTATTAGCATATTTGCTTACTTTAACCATAGGAGACAAAATTGTCTGGCTTTTGGTGAAATAATGATTTTATTTACCAGCATTCTCAATATTTTAGCTGCAGTATTTTATTTTATTTTTGGATTAGATTTCCCACCTTTGATTATTATTTTATGGGTTTTGCTCATTAAAAGCATCATATGCCTGCTTAATGACTTTATTGTAGAAGAATACTACACAGACATCTATTGCTATTTAGATTTTTTTACTGGCATAATAGTTCTGCTGAGAGATATAAATTTTTTAAATAATATCTTTTCAGCAATAATGATTATATCCTTATTAAAAGGAACTTACTATTTAATTAGAGAGAGGATATAATGGGCAAAAAGGAAGTGATAATAGCCGAAAAACCATCTGCAGCAAGAAAAATAGCTCAGGCTTTAAAAAGCGAATACAATGCAAAATTAGAATCTAAAAAAGTTGGAAAAGCCCAATACCACATCCTCAAAACACCAGATAAAGAGATAGTAATTGTACCTGCGGTAGGTCATATATATGGCTTGAAACAAAAATCTAAATCTTTTACTTATCCTGTCTTTGATATTGAATGGCGTCCTTTGTATGAGATTGAAAAAAAGGCATATTATGTTAAAGATTATCTTAAAGCCATCAAAGAAGCAGGCAAAAACGCAGATGAAATAATTATCGCTACCGATTATGATATAGAAGGAGAGACAATCGCTTATAATATATTAAGATTTGCTTTAAATACTACTAAAGCAAAAAGAATGAAATTTTCCACCATGACTGCAAACGAACTAAAAAAAGCATATAAAAATGCATTGCCCTCCCTTATAAAAAATCTTGCAAAAGCAGGAGAAACACGCCACATCATAGACTATTATTTTGGAATAAATTTAAGTCGTAGTTTAATGTTTTCTATGAAATCCGCAGGTAGATTTAAAGTAATGAGCATAGGAAGGGTGCAGGGACCAGCATTAGCTATTTTAGCTCAAAGAGAGGAAGAAATAAAATCCTTTAAACCTAAACCATATTGGAAAATAAGAGCATTAACTGCTAATAATTTAGAAGCATGGCATCAAAAAGGAAACATTTTTGATGAAAAAGAAGCGAAAGAAATATATAACAAAGTAAAATCCTCTAAAAAAGGTAAGATTAGTGAAGTAAAAATAACTCAAAGAAAAATTATGCCTCCTCATCCCTTTAACTTAACCGATCTGCAAACAGAAGCATATGCCTTATTTAAAATCACCCCCAAAGAAACACAAGACATAGCTCAATATTTGTATGAAAATGCTTTAATAAGTTATCCTAGAACTTCTTCTCAAAAATATCCCACCTCCATACCTTTAAAATCCATTCTTGTAAAAATAGGAGAGATTAAAGAATATAAGGATAAAGTTCAACAACTAATCAACGAAACAAAAGGCAAACTCGTGCCTCACAACGGCAAAAAAGATGATGAAGCTCATCCTGCTATTTATCCCACCGGAGAAACTCCAAAAAACCTCACAAAAAAACAATTACAAATTTATGATTTAATTGTTAAAAGATTCTTAGCAACGCTTTCCAAACCAGCCATAAAAGAAGCCCTGCACGCAACACTTCTCATAAACCAAGAACCATTTAAAATAGAAGGATCTAGAATCATAGAAAAAGGATGGATGAGCTATTATGAACCTTACCTAAAAATAGAAGATACAATGCCTCAAGGCCTTAAAGAAGGTGCTGAACTTGATATCAAAAAAATAGAGTTATTGCAAAAAGAAACTAAACCACCAAACAGATATAGCCCCGCAGGAATCATAAAAGAATTAGAGAAAAGGAAATTAGGAACAAAAGCAACAAGAGCGGTAGTAATAGAAAATCTTTACAACCGCGGTTACATTACAGGTAAAAAAGCCATAGAAGTAACAGATTTGGGAATGAAAGTTTATAACATCATGAAAGAGCACATGCCTGAAATAATATCAGAAACAATGACACGAAATTTGGAGGAAAAATTAGAAAAAATAGAAAAAGAAAAAGCAAATCCTCAAGATATTTTAGAAGAAGCTAAAAATCGCATTACCTCTACCATTAACAAAATAAAACCTCAAGAAAAAGAAATAGGAAAAGTTTTGTTAGAAGCGCATGATAAAGACGCTAAAAAAAGAAGTTACGCAGGAAAATGCCCTAAGTGTGGTGCTGATCTGGTAATAAGAACTTCTAAAAATAAAAAGAAATTTATAGGATGCAGCAATTATCCAGATTGCGATTATACGATGCCATTACCTCAATACGGCTATTTTGAAATATTAACAGAAGAAACTTGTGAGAAATGTAAAAATCCAATATTATTCTTGAAAAATAAAAAAATAAAAGGATGTGTAAATCCTCAATGTGAAAATAGTTGGTATAAAAAAATAAAAAGTAATTAGACATATTTCTCGGCTAAGTCCCCTACCACAGGAAGCTTATACATCTCTCCTTGGTATGCCTTAACCATCATGAATATCCACAATATCAAACTTAGGAGAGATATAAGCGCATTTAAAGGTATAACTGGAATAAAAGATGCTATTATAGAAAGAACAAATAAACCGCCGAATAAAAATATTGATTGTAATGCATGAAATCTTACAAACTTATTTTTAGGTTCTAACAACAAAAATAAGATGCCTGTTATAATTCCTAGCAAGTAAGCTAAAGCACCTTCTACATTTTCATCAAGACCCAATTTAGTTTTTTCATGAGCCATCTTTATCACCTAAATATAAAGATATTAAACTTACCTTTAAAAAAATATAAAATTTAACTAATACAATCATTAATATGAGCCATAAAAAATTTATTTTTTTAT
>JAADEF010000010.1 GCA_013153555.1 Candidatus Nanohalarchaeota archaeon
CGGTGGTCTAGTGGTTATGACGCCGCCCTCACACGGCGGAGGTCCCCGGTTCGAATCCGGGCCGGCCCATAGCGGGAAAGAAATTTTCCCTATCAAACCTTTAGAAAAGGTTTGACCCAAACAAACTTTAAGAAAGTTTGATCAAAACAAACTTTTTATAAAAAAGTTTGATCAAAAAGTCTACCTTCGGTAGGAAGTCCATCTTTGAGGGGGGGGGAAGAGAAAAAGTGTATGTTGAGAAGTTCAAGAATTAATCCAATGTTTTAATAGATCTGAGCATAGCGCAATAACTTTCAGAAAGAAGATCACAACCTTTTAAAAGATGGTCCATATACCACTTAGGTGGTTTTAAATGAGGTGCGGTTTTATCTGATTGAGCTACATATACTTCTGCCTCTACTGCCCCATCCAAGGT
Source organism: Candidatus Nanohalarchaeota archaeon (assembly GCA_013153555.1). GTDB lineage: Archaea > EX4484-52 > EX4484-52 > EX4484-52 > JAADEF01 > JAADEF01. Next base: position 416 of record JAADEF010000010.1, read on the forward strand.
TAAAACCCTTACCCTAATTCGTCCATAATGATCAGGATAGCCCTCATACTTATCTAGTTTACGAATATCTTCTTCGTTAATTAAATAAAGTATGCCCTCCATAATAGACGAGCCATCAAACACAATGTTAGCAAAGCCCTCTTTTGGATTTTTAGTAGAAGTTTTGTTAAAAACCAATTTCCAACATTTCAAAAATGCTTTTTTCCTTATTTTAAAATTCACACCTCTTTCCTTCATTCTCTCTGGATTCATATTAGAGCCGTATGCAAAATACCACACGCCTTTCATAAAAATGCACAAGCTCAAAAACATTTAAAAAACTTCCTAAAACACATAACATTATGAAAATATTATGCTCTTCTGATTTGCATATGAATAAAAAAAAGGCTAATGCATTAGTAAAAGAAGCAGTTAAAAGAAATGTTGAAGTAGTGGTAAACACAGGTGATTTTTTATCCAATAATTTTGCTAATGAATTCGCTAAACAAATAGAAGAAGAAAACATGCAAGGAATATTTGTGGAAGGTAATTGGGATCATAACCTTCACATAACAAGTGAAAAAGTAAAAGTTCTCAAATACGAAACCATTAAAATAAAAAAATACTACTTTTTTGGTATGGATGAAAAAATATTTTATTCTTGGGAAGATATGCTGGATCTCACCAAAGCCATTCCATCTGAGAAATTAATATTTCTTACACACGAACCTCCAAAAGGATATCTGGATTTAATTTGGAACGGAACGAGAATAGGAAATTTAGATTACAAAATCTATGATGAAAAAAAGCAACCCTTGGCTCATTGTTTTGGTCATGTTCATGAAGCAAACGGCATAGCTCATCTTAAAAATACCATTCTCATCAATGGTGCAGTAGCAGACATACCCAAGGCATACATATTAGACTTGAAAACCAAAAATATAGAAACAATTAATTTAAAGGGATAGCATGATCATCTATTTTTCATCTGCTAGTGCGGAAGCAAAGTATCCCTTAACATCATTTGATAAAGCACTTTACAAATTAGGATTAGAAAATGTAAACCTTATAAAATTAAGCAGTGTTCTTCCAGAAAATGCTTCAATCGTAAGAACACTACCGCGCCCCATAAAAATAGGAGAAATAGTAAAAGCAGTCTATACTCACATCACAACAAATAAAGGTATAGCTTCTTGCGGATTAGCAGTAGGAATGAAAAAAGGTGGTGGGGGTTTATTCTACGAATATGCTCAACACAATGCCTCTCAAAAAGAAGTTAAACAAGTGCTCCAAGAAATGATAAAAGAAGCTTTTGAAATAAGAGAATGGGAGCTTGATAGCATAGAATATGCTTTAACAGAAGCAAAACCCTCACATCACTATGCTACGGCATTAGCAGTAGCCGCATTTTTTGACAAATAAGGCTACTATTTTACAGTCACACTCTTAGCTAAATTTCTAGGCTTATCAGGATCTGCATTTCTTTCCAAAGCCAAATAATAAGCCAAAAGCTGTAAAGGAATGATGTTCAAAATAGGCTGTAATATAGAGGATTTAGGCACTTCTACATAAACATCAAATACTTCATGAGGTTTGGAGCTAATTCCTATTATTCTCCCTCCCCTTGCTTTAACTTCCATAGCATTGCTTATTATATCGTCATAAGTTTCATCTTCACTAGCAATAACAATCACATCAGTATTAGAATCTATTAAAGCAATAGATCCGTGTTTAAGCGCGCCTCCTGGAAAAGCTTCTGCATGAATGTAGCTAATCTCTTTTATTTTTAAAGCACCTTCTAAAGCAGTAGCATAATTAACACCTCTTCCTAACAAATAAAGATGCTCTTTCTTACTTAATTCTTTAGCCAACTGCTTTAACTTTTCTTGAAGAATCTCATTTCCCAACATAGCTTTTATGCTTTCAGATACTTTTGAAATCTCTCCGTTAAATTCCAAACCCATGGTCTTGAAAATAAGAGTTATTAAAAGTAAAAGCTGTGCTGTGTAAGTTTTAGTTGCAACCACGCTAATCTCGCTTCCGGCATGCATAAGCACAGCATAATCCGATAACCTCATAAGAGTGGAGTTATACATATTAGTAATAGCAACTAGCTTAGCACCTTTATTTTTAGCTACCTTAACTGCCTCAATTACATCAGCAGTTTCACCAGATTGAGAAATAGCAATAACTAAAGTTCTAGGAGTTATAAAATGTTTGTGATACTCAAATTCAGATGCATCAACTACATTCACATGCTTATGGGCGTGTTTTGCAAATAAATAGCTTGCTGCTAAAGCTGCATTATATGAACTACCAGAAGCTATAAAAAACACGCCAAAAGCGTTGTTTATGTCCTCTGCAAGTTTATCTAACATCTTTTCATTATAGACAAACACTTCTTTAATTTTTTCAGCCTGCTCCTCTATTTCCTTTAAAGTATAATGAGGATAGCCATTTAACGGCTCATAGCTATCATACAGCTCTTTATTTACCTTTTCAAAATCTTTTTCTATTTTATTTTTAGTATGCAAATCTATAAAAGTTAAATCACCCGTATTTATTTCCAAAATCAACGCTTCATCATCATTAAAGTAAGCAACCTCTCTCACCTTATCTACAAAAGCTTTTGCATCTGAAGCAAAATATACCTCATCACCATTTCTACCAATAAGTAAAGGAGATCCTCTTACTAATGCAAGCATATAATTCTCAGTTATTGCCACTATGGCGAAACTTCCTTTTACTTCCTCACCAAAACGTTTTAATGCATCCTCTATGGATCTCTCTTCCTTTATCACATACTCTAATAAATTAGCTGCTACTTCTGTATCTGTTTCTGTTTTAAATTTATATCCTTTTTCCCGAAGCATAGCTTTTAATTCTGCATAATTTTCTATAATGCCGTTATGAACTAGAACCACATTATTATGAAAAGAAGCATGGGGGTGAGCATTCACTTCATCTACTTTACCATGTGTCGCCCAGCGAGTATGGGCAATTCCTGCTTTACCTTGTATAGTAGGTATGTTGCTTACATTTCCTATTCTTCCCACTCTTTTTTCTATAAACAATCCTTTATCAGTAAGAATGCTCACCCCCCAAGAATCATAACCCCTGTATTCTAATTTTTTAAGCATCTCCACTAAATCTGCAGAATTCACACCTTTTCTGCTGTATGCTCCAATAATACCGCACATAACATTTACGGGTTAAAAAAACATTTATAAAGATTAATTTAAAATTATTTTTAAACAATTAAAATTATTTTTAAATAATAAAGGGATAACTATGAAAGAAATTAAAAAATACGAAGAATTAAAAATACTAGCTCACCCAATTAGGTGGAAAATATTTAATCTTCTCAAAGAAAAGGAAAGTTATCTTAATGAAATAGCCAAACATTTAAACATCTCTCCTGAATCTGCCCACTATCACCTCAAAATACTAAAACCTTATTTAAATATTAGAAAAGAAAAAACACAAAGTAATTTTCACCGCATATACTACTCGCTAAAACACACCACACTAAGCATTGGAAAAGAACCTTCTTCTAATCAAATCCATCACCACTTCTTCACATCTCAGCTTATAAGAATAATCGTAGGCTCTCCTGACCCTCATGGTAGGTATCAAGTAAGGGCGAGAGATTCTTATTTATCTGCATATATTTCCCACTATCTTGGAAAAAGAAATTATGAAATAGAAGTAATATGGGATACAGAGGCAAAAAGTTTAGAATTATACAAAAATGACATAGTAGTATTAGGCGGGCCCTTATCTAATGTCATAGCTGAAATGATTAATACACACACACTCATAAGGTTTGATGAAAAAAGCGGATACAGAACTTTTCTCCATGGTAAAAAAAGAATTCCGGCAGAAGACAATATGGGATTGGTATATTGCTCCATAAATCCCTTACACCATTCCTCAAAGCTCATATGGCTCGCAGGATCCACGCTTCAAGGAACATTTGCAGCTGTTTTAGCCTATGTTAAGCAACACATTAAATGCCCCGGCGCCTATTTAGTAGAAGGGTTAGATAAAAACAGCGATGGAAAAATAGATACTATCACTACTTACCTTTCTTTAACAGTTTAGCAAATTCCAAAGGCACTACTATAAATTTATTGCTTGGGTCTTTGGATATGTCAGATAGCAAGTGTAAGGTTCTCAAATATAACGCATTTTCGTCCTTTCCTAAGATTTTTGTTGCGTTCAAGTATTTTTTAGCTGCTTCTTCTTCTCCTGCTGCTTTAGTAATAATTGCTCGCTTCTCTCTTTCTGCTTCTGCCACTCTTGCCATCGCATTTTTCAATTTATCATCCACAATAATATCCTGAATTTTAACATCCACTACATCCACTCCATACTCGTCCATTTTTCTGTCAATTTCATCTTTAAGTTGAGAAGCTATTTGTGCTCTTTTTTGTAAAAGCTCATCAAGTTCATAAGTACCAACAATATCTCTTAAAATAGTTTGAGAATAAGTAGATGCCAATACATAAGGATTTTGTGCTTTAATAACCGATTTAGCAGGATCCACTATTCTAATATAAGTTATGCTGTTAATCTTCACAGTTACATTATCCTTAGTAATAACTTCTTGCTCATTCACATCAATGGTTAAAGTACGCATGTCAACCTTAATCATAGATTGAAACGGCCAAAAAATTAATCTCCATCCTGGTTGTTTAACTCCACTGAACTTACCGAAAGTTAAAACAACGCCTCTCTCCCACTCATTAATCACACGCAGACAGCTAATTAAATAAACTAAGCCAGTAAAAAACAAAGAAATTCCCAACATCCCCTCACCTTACATATATTTAAGTTTTTAAATTTATTTAAAGACATTCTTCATTCGCCATAAAAACACAACAACCTTTTTAAATCTTTAAAATATCTAATACATTTGTTATGCGAGGATGGGGTAGTGGTTATCCTGGCGGACTGTGGATCCGCTGACCCGGGTTCGAGTCCCGGTCCTCGCCTATGTTCTCCAAATTTAGAAAGCTCATAAATAAAACCTCCAAAAAAATAGCAGAAAAAGTAACCACAAAGGAAATAAAAGAAGAAGATATAGAAGACATACTTTGGGAGATGCAGTTTGAACTCATAGAAAATAATGTTTCCTTGGAAGTAGCAGAAAACATCATTCAAAACATCAAATCCAAACTAGTTGGAAAAATCATAGATAAAAAAGAAAAAATAGAAAACATCATAAAAGAAGCCCTCATTGAAGAAATAAAAAATACAGTCATAGAAAAAGATTTTGATGAAATGATAAAAAACATAAAAGAAAAACCAAAAATAATCGTATTCTTTGGGTTCAATGGAACAGGTAAAACCACAACAATAGCAAAATTAGCCCATTATCTTTTAAAAAAAGGAAAAAGTGTAGTATTGGCTGCAGGAGACACTTTTAGAGCTGCTGCTATTGAACAGCTTCAAGAACATGCTTCAAAACTTGGCGTAAAGCTCATAAAACAGCAGTACGGCAGTGATTCTGCTGCAGTAATTTATGATGCAGTAAATTATGCTAAATCCAAAGGCATTGAATTTGTACTAGCTGATACAGCAGGAAGAGCTCCTACTGACAAAAACCTTTTAGAGGAACTTTCTAAAATAGTAAGAGTAATTAAACCTCATCTAAGAATATTAGTATTAGAAAGCATCACAGGTAATGACATCGTAGAACAAGCAAAGCTGTTTAATGAAGTAGGTGTTGATGCAGTAATCATTACAAAATATGATGTTGATGATAAAAAAGGCGCAGTATTGAGCGTATCTTACGCAATCAAAAAACCCATAATATTTTTAGGTACTGGCCAAAATTATGAAGATCTCAAAAAATTTTCATTAGAAAGCTATATTCAAGAAATATTAAAATAAAAAAGAAAGAGGTTTACTCTCCCTTTACCCTCATTATCATTTTTACAGTACCGGCTATCACCCAATATTCAACATTCACTCCTTCGGTTAGTTTGCCTTTCAACTCCTCATTCACTAATGCATCAAACACTTCATAAGTTTCTAAATCCATTATTTGCGCTTGATCATCGCTTACAGTTATAACCTGACCATCTCTTTTATCTATAATAGGTGCAGGTATTTTGCTATCTCCTGGTTTAGATATTTCTCTTTTCTTCCCATCAATTATACCTACTGCTACAATCCTTGCTTTTGCAGAGCCGTGTTTTCCTGGTTTAGAAAGACTAATATCTACTACTCTACACGGCACATCATCAATCATTATAAAGTCTCCCTTCCTAAACTGCTTAGCTTCTTTCATAATAACTTCCATTTTAATCCCTCCATCAACCTATATAACCTAAATGTTCATCATCACCTTCTTTTTTCTTCATTAATTGAGTAAATGCCTTTTTCTGCATTTCATCTATCTTCTTTAAAACCTTTTCAACTTCCTTAACATGTTCCTGAATTTTAGATAAATCTAAATCTAAATTAAGGTATTGATTCAATACTTCCAAAACAGCTTCTGTAGCCTTTGGATCAGAAAGTAGTAATCCCGAAGTCTCACCCATCAAACAAACTGCATCGATTTCCATTCTTGTTGCTTCTCCAACAATAACACCTGCAGCCCCAACTATTTGAGTAACTTCTGTATTTTTAAACTTCACACCTAACTTTTCAAACAATCTCAAATATTTTTCATTATTAGCAGCGCCATAAACATGTGGTTTTCTTTTCTCCACCAGCATTCCAGTACCAAAACCACCTATACTAATAACCTCTTTAATTCCAAACATTTCTTCCAAAAATTCCAAAATACTGCGGGCAATTTCATAATAACCCTCAGTAGTCATACTTTGAGCATCCCCTACAACTATAACCATATCTTTTTGCTTTTTTTTCTTATCACCCTTCACATAATATAGCTCATATTTCATAGTTATAATTAAACCCGAACCGTTATGATCCACATTTACCACAGGAGGTAAAGCATCAGAATAAAGCTCTGCAAACTTTTTAGCTTTTAGCTCACTTACTAAATAACCTGCCACATTCCTTCCAATATAACCTACACCGGGTGCAATACCTTGTATCAGCACAACATCCTTTATCTTTGGTACTTCAGCATAATCTATTTCTGTAACCATGTTATTCACCATATTTTGCCTTCATTTTAATCTCAAAATATTTATCGTCATACTTAAATTTATATTTGCGTATCTCCCATGTAGGTTTACCACAATTAGGACAAAATTCCTTTAAAGTATAAATCCCGCAAGATTTGCATTTTCTTATGTGCTTCATTAACTTTCTCCCTTAACACGAACATAATTAAAATCAACATCTTTGCCTCTAAATGCTTCTTCTATCTTACCAATAATAGCAGTAAGTTCTTTTTCCATTTCCTTATAATCTTCACCTTTAAGCTCCAACCTGTATTTTGGTGCAGCAAGATAATGTACATGAATTCTCTCATTATTCAAAGAAAGTGCCTTTTTTATAATCTCTATTCCATCTCCTTCATAGCATTTAATAAGTAAATCCATTTTTATGGTGAGTTCTTTTGGTTTAATATTTTCCAATGCCAGCTCATAAGCTTTTTGTGCTATATTTTCTGGAACACCTAAATTTCTCAGCACATCAATGCCGTCTTCTGCTACTATTTCAAAACCTTCATACATGCTTCCAAATTCTTTTTGCAAAGGAAAACCCAACTTTTCATAAACTTCATCTAAACTCAACCCTAGCTCCTTAGCAATTATTTTCAAAAAATTATGAGCTTTCTTCTCATTTCTAAATTCCTTTGTTTTCTCTCTTGCCAGTGTTGGCTTTACCCTTTTAATGGAAAGTTCAACATATCCTTTCCTATCTTGACTAAGAACCAAAGCCACTACTTTTTGATTGAGCTTTAACATTCTTCTTATATCTTTTACCCATCTTGAAGAAATTTCAGAAATATGTATCATGGCTTTTAAATCATCATACTCATCTAATGTAGCAATAGCACTATTTGGATTAAGCTCTTTAATTGTTGCAATCACATATTCCCCTTTCTCAGGCATTTTTTTATACTTTCTTATTTTGTCTTCGTTTTTTTTGCTCATCTTAATCACGAAATTATTGAACTGGCTGAGCCACTTTAACTAAAAGCTCTGCCTTACCTCCAGTAGGTCTTGCTAAAATCTCACCACAAACCAAACATTTCACTTCTATGGATGCTTTTTCATAAATATTTTGCTCATTCCCGCATTTATGGCATTTAACTCTCAAAAATCTGCCTGTCATTAACATCACCTCTAACAACACAACTAAAAACATATAAAAGAAGAAGGTTTTAAAAATATATCGAAAATACTAAATATTTTCATCTAGCATTTACACAAACCGTTAATTATATATACCCCTTCGCATAAAAAATAAGATTTATCAAGAGCCAATGCCTGTCCGGTGAAGCCCATGATGTACGAAATTGAAGATGTATTTTTCTTGGGAAGTCGAAAAAAGTTAGAAGTAAAAGCAAAAGAATTTTATGAAAGAGCAAAAGAGCTAAATTTAGCAACACAACTTTTAAAAGAAGCAAAAGAAACCTATTCCTTATCAGACATTGCTTTTGCAATTTTAAAAGGAGATAGGGCAATAACTCCTGAAGATGCACTTATAAATGCTTTAGGTTTCAAAGAAGCTTTTGAAGCTAATTATGACGTAAAAATTGAATTAAAAAATTATAAGCCTTTTACTTTCCCCCAGCCTGATGAAAAAATAAACTACACTCTCTTAGAAGAAAGGTGGAAGAAAGCAACACAACACCGCTTAGATGATCTTGCTCATCGTATAGACGGGGTCATAGGCATCCTTCACCCCTTCAAAAGCCTTAGTGAAAGAAAAACTTTTGATGAAATTATGAGGTTGGTTGCTTATATAGATTTTTTAGAAAGAGGAGTCCTTGGAGAACATACAGCTCAAGACAAAGAAAATCTTAAAAACCTTTACCACAGTATTTTAGAAAAAGCATATCCTTATATTATTGAAATATCTAATACACATTATTCTGGTAAACATGGTAAAGATCTTCAAGAATGGGATGAAAAAAGATTAATTGAACTATTATATCAAATTATAAATTCAGCAATTAATATTATGCACATTCAACCTAATGAAATATCTGAATTACAAAAAAGTCACTATTCTTTTTATAAAAAAAAGATATTAGATGCCATTACAATTGCTGCAAAATCGCTTAAAGAATACAGTGAAGCTTTGGACGACTACGTACCTTTAAAATCTTTAACACTCATAGAAATAAAACAAAAAGGAGAGTGGAGTGCATACACTCAAGCAAAAAGAGAGGAGCTCAATCTCTTAATGCAACAAGAAAATTCAAACCCTTATCATATACCATTTCTTCCAATAAACTAGAAGATTCTTTTATTTCTTTTATTTTTCTTTCAACCTCCTCCTTTCTTATGTAGCCAAAATATTCTAATGCTTGTTTAAGCTCTTTTGCTTGCTTAGCAGCAACATCTAACGCAATATTTCTAGCAACTGCTTCAACTGCTTGTCGCATGGATTTAGCTCCTGCCTTACTTCCTTTTGGATGACCGTGTACACCACCGCCTGCTTGAATAACCACATCCTTACCATGCACAGCAACTATGCCTTCTACCTTCCCTGCATCTAATCCCCCTGAAGCCACAGGAAAAACTGCTTTAATATCCTCATCCCACTCCTGCTTAAAAAAGCCTAAAAACTTTTCTTCTTCAAGCTCCTCTTTTACCATCACATCATGAAGCTTTTTAATATAATAAGGATTTCCTTCCATTTTACCTACTCCTGTTCCTATATGAAGCTGATCCACACCCAAAAGCCTATAAAACTTACTCAAAATTCTAAAATCATATCCAAATCCACTTCGATGAAGAGCAGCATATCCTGCTCTATGTGCATGTACAGCCAATCCTTTTTTATGAGCATATTCAACCATCTCTTTAACTAAGGCAAAGCCCATAATAAATACATCCATCATTACAAGCTTATTACCGCTCTCTGCCACATAATCAATTCTTTCATACATTTTATGCCGATCCATGTCTGTAATATTAGTAGCATATAGTTTTACTTCTCCTGTTTTAGTTTCTGCTTTATCCCTCGCCTGATTAGTTTTATCAAACCTTTCTTTCCAACCACAGAATTTCTGATTTACTAAATTTTCATCATCTTTCACTAAATCTAATCCATTAACCCACGCATCATATGCAACCTTTGCAAATTCAGCAGGTGTTAATCCTACTTTCGGTTTTACTATAGTACCTACGTGAGGCCTTCTAGTTTTATGCGTCCCAACTATTCTTCTTATGCCTTCTAATCCGAACTTAGGACCATCATAAAGTCGTTGATAGCGCAAAGGTATGTAAAGATCAATCATATATAGCTCTTCCAATTCTTTTAATCCATAAACATTACCAAACACAGATGCATAAAACTGCAAAAGATTTCTTTCATCAAAGTGTTCATAAGGATAAGAAATCCAAACAAATCCTGAGCTTTCACTCACTTTCTTTATGCGATATATCCTAGCTCTATAATCCTTAAAAACTTTTTTATTCATGGTGCTAATTTTAGTCCATGTTCCTACTGAGCTTTCTGCAGCAACTCCTTCTGCTAATTCCTCAAATCTCTTTTTTCCTTTTACCCAGACCAAAAGCTTAAACTCATCTTTTTTAGGTTCATAGCTCTCTTCAATATATTTATAACCTCCATACATCTATTTCACCTCACATCACTAATGCAAAAACAAGCAGAGTTATAGTAACCAAAATAGCTGCGTGTTTCAAACCTGCTTGAATTCTGTTGTCTTGAATCACCCCTATCATTAAACCAATTGATGCCGCTTCCACGATTGCAGTGAAGAATAACAGCAGCTTAAAATAAGTAAGAACATCTTCCATCTTATATCCAAAGATATAGCCTATTGTACAGAGAGGATAAATTTGAGGATACATTTCGGGATCGCAGTAGTTAGTTGTTTGAACAGATATACTAAAATCACCTGCGCCTATTTCCCCTGTTTCCATCGAAGCAATAGGTCTAAACACATAATAAAGCACTATAATAATAACAATAAATATTACGAAAATAGAATACATAACAATAATTTGTTGACTCAAAACAGATTTTTTTTCCTCTCCTATATTCCATAAGCTCAACACGGTTTCAGACAAATCCATCATCGTAACGGCTACATCTCCACCAGAATAATAAGAATTAATAATAATACCTAATGCATTTTTAATAGTAGAACTTTTTTTCAAATCATTTTGAAGCATTTCCATTACTTTTGGATTAAATGAATCTATACTAAAAGAGACTTTTTTATATAGTTCTCTTTTTTTGATAATATCACAAATATAT
>JAADEF010000014.1 GCA_013153555.1 Candidatus Nanohalarchaeota archaeon
ATGGACAAGGGCATATTCTAAAAAAGCATCGTTTTTTATTTTTTCTTTAAACTCCTCTTTAGAAAGAAAAAAATAATCTTTTCCATGAATTTCACCAGGTCTTGGTTTTCTTGTTGTAGCTGTAGTGATACGAACTAAGTTAGGTATTTCAGATAATAATTTATTTGTTAAAGTTGTTTTGCCCCCTCCAGCTGGAGAGGACAAAACAAAGAGTTTACCTTTTCTCATCTACCAATACTAGCAATTAATAAAGAAGTTACAGTTGTAGAGATATCATAGAAGAATGTTGGATAAATACCAAAGAAAAGAACTACTATAGCCATAATTCCAATAGTTACTACTTCAGGAGGAGCTAGATTATGTCTTGAAGTTTTTACAGGGTCATACATATACATATATACAACAACTCTTAGATAATAACCTGCAGATATAATACTCATAACCACTAAAACTATAGCTAGCCACCATATATTTGAACCAATTAACGCTAAAAAAACATTTAATTTGCCCATAAATCCAATTGTTGGAGGAATACCTAACATTGAAAACATAAAGATAAGCATAGCTAATGCTACAACTGGGTTTTTCTTAGCTAAACCTTTGAAATCATCAATATGATTCGTCCAACCTGGAGTTTTTTCAAGAGCTGATAAGGTAATAAAAGCTCCTACTGACATAAAAAGATATATAAGGGAGTAAAAAATCAAAGCTGAAATTCCAATTCCTGTTGGAGCTGCTAAAGCAGCAACTATATAACCTGTATGAGCAATAGAAGAATAAGCTAACATTCTTTTAACATTTTCTTGTTTTAAAGCAATTATATTTCCTATTATCATAGATAAAGCTGCTAAGATTGCCCATGCTAAAGCCCATTCTTTTGATACAAACGGGAAAGCTTCAACCATTATTCTTAAAATAATTGCATAAGTAGCGATTTTTGCAACGGTTGCCATAAAAGCAGTAATAGGAGTTGGTGCTCCTTCGTAAGCATCTGGTGTCCAGTGATGGAAAGGTACAGCAGATGCCTTAAGAGCTAAACCTATTATTAATAATATTAAACCACCAATAACTCCATAATCTAAATTATTTAAGTTGACTTGTTTTGCTATTTCTAATGTATCAAAAGTTCCTGTCCTTCCATAAAGAATAGCAATAGCATAACTAATAATAGCTGTTCCTGTCCCACCTATTATTAAATATTTAAAAGCTCCTTCTTTTGATTTGTAATCTCTTTTAAACATACCTGCAAGAATATAGGTAGCAACAGCAGAAAGTTCTAAACCAATATAAAAAGTAACAAGGTTTGGAGAAGAGACCATTATCATAGTTCCTAGAAGAGCAAAAAGAGTTAAATAGTAATATTCTCCATAATAGCTCTTTTTAGCATCAAAATAAGGTCTAAAATTTATTACTACGAATAAAGTTCCCATTATTAGAAATGCTTTAAAGAGTAAGGCAAATGTATCAACTAAATAAAGGCCATAAAATGTGACTCCTCCTTCTTTAATTATGGAGGTGCTTAAAAAAGCTAATATTAAACCAACAGTTGTGATTATCGTGATTGAAAATTTAGATTTAGAAAGTAATTCAAGAACAAATACTATAAATGCTGTTAATAAAACGATTATCTCAGGTAATAAAATATAAAGATTAGGAAAAGTAAGTCCTGAGATTAACTGCTCTAAAATCGACATTTCCTAGCCTCCTATAATCTTTGAAAGAATAGCAGCAGAAGTTGTTTCTATTAACTTTATCCACCATGCAGGATATAGTCCAAGAACAAACATCATAATAACTAATGGTAAGAAAGAAAGTAACTCCGAAAATGTCATATCTTTTAATTTTTCCCACTGAGCTATTTTTTCAGGAGGAAGTAAACTTTCTTTAAACATAGATTTATGATAAAGATAAAGAGTATATCCAGCACCTAGTATCAAACTAAGACCTGCTAAAACAGCTGTTAGAATACTTACCTTAAAAGTTCCAAGTAAAGCTAAAAATTCTCCTACAAATCCAGATAAGCCAGGTAATCCTGCAGACGCCATGGCAGAAATTAAAAACATTGTAGCAAAAACAGGAACAAACTTAGCCATACCACCTAAATCTTTTAATTCATAAGAGTGAGCTCTTTCATATATCCATCCTGCTGCGAGGAATAAAGCAGCTGATGTAAAACCGTGAGAAATCATAGTAATTATAGCTCCGTTTAATCCTTCCATATTTAAAGCAAAAGTTCCAATTGTAACAAAACCCATATGTGAAACTGAAGAATAAGCAATAATTCTTTTTATATGTGTTTGAGATATTGCCATCATTGCTGTGTAAATAATGGCTATAACCCCTAAAGCAAACATAACAGGGACAAAGTATTTTGAAGCTTCTGGAAACCATGGTAAAGAAAATCTTACAAATCCGTATGTTCCCATTTTAAGTAAGACAGCAGCAAGAATAACTGACCCAGCTGTAGGCGCTTGAACGTGAGCAGCAGGTAACCATGTATGAAATGGCCACATTGGTACTTTAATAGCAAATCCTAAAGCCAAGAGAAGGAAAAATATGATTTCTAACTTAAAAGGAAGTCCTAACTGAATAAAATCAAAATAACTTGTAGAAAGGATTCCTTTTTCAAAATATTGGTATACATACATTCCTATAACACCAACAAGTAAGAAAAGAGAACCAAAGAATGTGTATATAAAGAATTTTGTAGCAGCATATATTCTTTCAGCATATCCCCACACTCCAATTATAAGAAACATAGGGATTAACATTGCTTCCCAAAAAATGTAGAACCAAACTAAATCCCAAGAAACAAATACTCCAATACAGGCTGCTTCTAATACAAGGAAAGCAATGAAATATTCCTTTATTCTTTTCTTTATGTTTGTGCTCCAAATAAACGACACAAGAAAAGCCAGTGCTGTAAGCCAAACCATAGTTAAGCTAAGGGCATCAACACCTACTTCATAATTTACTCCAATTTGAGGAATCCATTCATATTTTTCATAAAATTGGATTGCGTAAGTAGAGTAATCGTAGGCAAAAAGCATATATGTAGTTATAAGAAATACTATTGCTGATGCAAAGATACTTAAAGGTTTTGCTAATCTTTCTGATGCAAAGAATAAAATACCTGCAAATATTAGAGGTATTAATATAGAAATTGTAATCCATGGAGTTCCAGCATTAATAAATTCTACAGTCATTCTTCAGCCCCCTACACAAAAAGTAAGAATATTCCAAGGAATATTAAAATACCAATAGCCATTTGAAGAACATAAGCACTAATTCTTCCAGGTTGTAATAATCTCGCTTTACTACTTGTTGCAAGAGATGCTTTAGCAGAACCATCAACTATACCGTCAATAATAGTTTTGTCTCCAATAAACCATAAAATCTTTGAAAACTTATGATAACCATAAACAAAAATAGCATAGTAAACAAAATCAAAATACCATCTGTTGTAAAAGAGTAGATAGAAAGGTTTATATTCTCTTGCAATTTTCCTTGGGTCAATAATTCTTCTTTGATACATAAGATAAGCTAAGAAAATACCCCCTATGGCTGTAAATAATGTTAGTAAACCCAGAGGAGATGTTAATGAATGAATGAGGAAATGTAGTACTCCTTCTGGTATATGAACATGATGAGCTCTAGATAAACCTTCTTCTGCTAGCATTTTTACTTCTTCATTTAAGAAAGGTATATAATGAGGGTCTAGTGAAGGCTTTAAGAAATTAGCAAAGAAATCTTTAAAGAAACCAAGTATAACAGCTCCTGTAGCAAGTACTATAAGAGGGACTGTCATTGACATAGGTGATTCATGAACATGTTTTTTAATATGAGGGTCTAATCTATCTCCATCTTCAAAAGCTAAGAAATATAATCTGAAAATATAGAAAGCTGTTAAAGCAGCTCCACCCCATAAGAATAACCAAGCAAGTTTATTTATTTCAAAAGCTCCTTCAATAATAGGGTCTTTAGAGAAGAAGCCTGCAAAAGGAGGTATTCCAGCAAGAGCCAAAGCTCCTATTAAAAATGTAGCCGCTGTAATTGGCATATACTTTCTAAGCTGTCCCATTTTTTGAATATTAAGAATATGATGAATCCCTATTAAGACTGAACCTGCTGCAAGGAAAAGAAGAGCCTTAAATACGGCGTGAGATGTTAGGTGGAACATTCCTTCTTTAAATAATCCTAGTCCTTCTGCTGCAAACATATACCCAAGTTGAGACATTGTAGAATAAGCAATGATTCTCTTAATATCATTTTGAACAAGTCCCATTGTTGCTGCGATGAAAGCAGAAGCTACTCCAACAAATAAGACAACATCTAAAGCTATTTCTGAAGCAGCAAAAATCGGCATTAATCTAGCAACCATGTATACACCAGCTGCAACCATTGTAGCAGCGTGGATTAGAGCTGAAACTGGAGTAGGACCTTCCATAGCATTAGGTAACCATATATGGAGCCCTAATTGTGCAGATTTACCAACAGCACCACCAAAAAGAAGTAATGCAATAGCTGTTACAGTCCAAAATCCAGCTTCAGGAATTTTGTTAAAAATATCTATATAATCTAGTGTCCCAAAAGTAACAAAAGCTAAAATAACTCCTGTTAAGAATAACCAATCTCCAACTCTATTAACAATAAATGATTCAAAAGCTGCATCTGCAGCAGAGCTTTTATGGTGATAAAAACCGATAAGAAGATATGATGCTAAACCTACACCTTCCCATCCAAAGAATAACTGAACAAGGTTATCTGATAACGTAAGCATTAGCATCATAAATACAAACAAAGATAGATATGCAAAAAATCTAGGATAGGAAGGTTCATTTCTCATATAGCCAGTAGCAAATATGAAAATAAATGTCGAAATTACTGTAACAACACAAGTCATTAAAGCAGACAAAGGATCCCAGAATAAGCTAACAGAAACAGAATAATCTCCAATAGGAAGCCATGTATAAAGTTTTAAGTCGTAATAACCACCACTAACAGCAACTTTTATAAAACCTATAACAGATACTATCGCAGATATAGCAACACCCGCTACAGCAATAATACCTGCTAAAGGTTCTCTTAAAAACTTATACCCAAATAAGCCAATAATAATGAAAGCAATCAGTGGAGAGAACGGTATAATCCATAAGTATTCCATTTTTCTCCTCTTCTTATAGTTTTAATTCTGTTAATGTATTAACATCTACATCTTTTCTTAATCTATATATTGCCATAATGAGCCCAAGACCAATTGCTGCTTCAGCAGCTGCTATTGTAAGAATAAAGAATACAAAGACCTGACCTGAAACGTCAGCAAGTTTCATATCAAAAGCTACAAAAGCTATATTAACAGCATTCAACATCAATTCCGTGGATAAAAGTATAGCAATTATATTTTTACGAATAATAACACCTATAAGGCCTAATACAAGTAGCAATCCACTTAGAGCTACATAGTATTCATAAGGAACCATTACTAGCCTCCTCTTCTATTACATGATCTTTTTTACCTATTATGATAGCTCCAATCATTGCAACTAATAGAATTATAGAAGCAACTTCAAAAGGAAAAAGATACTTAGTAAATAATACAGAAGCTACTGCTTTTACATTACCCATTTCTTTAATAACTTCTGAAGTAAACATTCCTACATTTGATTTCCAAGCTCCATATAAAGAAACATATGCCAGCTCTATAAAAATAAGAAAGCCAACAGGTAAAGATACAAACATATAATTAGGGTCTATAGTTTCTCCTTTAAATTCCGGAACTGTAGATATTACTAAAACATAGAAAACAACAATAGCTACAGCATAAATAATAATTTGTAAAGCTCCAATTAATTCTGCACCCATAGTAAAGAATAAACCAGACACCATTATAAGAGTAGATATTAAAGATAGGACAGCATATACAATATTTTTAAGAAATACAACACCTATAGCTGATAAAACAGCTAAAGTAGAAAAAATCCAAAAGGAAAGGCTAGTTAACTCCATTTAATTTGCCCCCATAGTTTACTTCTTTCTTTATCATCTATCCAGATTCTATCAGGTTCGTGATACCTTCTATTATCAAAGTCTTTAGCTCGTTCTGTTAAATCTGATAAATGGGCAACACCACTAGCTCTATGATACCCAGCAACTTCATAAATATCTGTGTGAATAATACAATCAACAGGACAAGCTTCTGTGCATAAGCCACAATACATACAATTAAGAAGATTCATATCAAATTTTATAACTTTTTTTCTTCCATTAGGAAGCTGAACAGCTTCAATTTTAAATAATTCAGGAACTGGGCAGGCTTGCTGGCACATATAACAAGCAACACATCTGCTTTCTCCATCTTTTATTTCCATAAACTTTTCTAAAACCTTAAAAGATGGAGGTTCTTTACCATTTTTTATTCTATGTCCATGAACTCCTCTAAATCTTTTGGGAGGAGTTAATTTCTCAAATGGATATTTTGTAGTTATAGTTCTTCTAAAGAAATTTTTAAGTGTTATTTTCATACCTCTTAAAAAATCTAGAAAAAATATTTTTTCAGTATTTGTAAGTTTAGGTCTTTCAACATATCTTACTTTTATCATCTGTTTCTTATCCAAAAATCATTATCCATATTGCTACAATGAAAATATTTGCTAGAGCTAAAGGAAGCATTACTTTCCAAGCAAGTTCAGTAATTTGGTCTACTCTGTATCTAGGAAGAGTCCAATGAACCCATAAAAAGAACATAAATACCATAAATAGTTTAATCATAAACCATACAAAGCTAGATATAGGTAAACCATCCATGAATGGGAAAGGATGCCAACCTCCAAAGAAAAGAATAACTGTAATTGCACTTAAAACAAATGTTGCTATATACCACTCTGCTAATGGAAATAGCCCAAACTTCATAGCAGAGTATTCAGTAACATATCCTCCAACAAGTTCAGCTTCTGCTTCTTGAACATCAAAAGGTGTTCTACCTGTTTCAGCTAAAACAGCAAATATCATAACAACAAAAGCAAGAATATTAGGGATAATAAACCATAATCCTTCTTGAGCATCTACAATACCTTTAAGAGAAAACGTTCCTGCTTGCATAATAGGTCCAGCAATAGCAAAACCTAGAGCAACTTCATATCCTATAAGAACTGCTGCTTTTCTTAAACCACCTATCATTGGATATTTTGAATTTGAAGCCCAACCAGCAAAAATTACCCCATAAAGAGAAATACTTCCAAAAGCTAAAGCAAGTAAAAGACCTACATTAACATCTGATATGTATGGATATATAGTAAAACCAAATATTTCAAAAGGTTCTCCAAAAGGAACAACGGCCAGTATCATTATAGCTGGAACAAAAGCTAATAAAGAAGCTAGATAAAATAAGAATTTATCTGCACTATCTGGGACAAGGTCTTCTTTTGTTAAAACTTTTAAAGCATCAGCTATAGGTTGTAAAAACCCATGAGGTCCTACATGTAAAGGACCCGGTCTTTGTTGAACATGACCTGCAAATTTTCTTTCTACTAGTGTTAAATAAGCTGCAGCTAAGAACATTCCTACAATGAAAATTAGAGATTTTATGGTTATTCCAACGATAGCACCCAGAGTTTCCATCCTAACCTCTTTAACACAGATTATTGTAAAAAACATATTAACATAACTTTTGTTGAAAATAAAACGGTGTTTGTTTTGTTATCTATCTGTTTCCCCAACTACAGGGTCAAGGCTTCCAAGTAAAGCCACTGCATCAGCTATTGGTCTACCTTTTATAAGTTCAGTAAAAATTTGTAAGTTATAAAAGGCTCCTGAGCGAATTCTAAGTCTATAAGGATGACCTTTTCCTTTACTAACTATATAAAAACCTAATTCTCCTCTGGGATTTTCTCCTGACATGTATATTTCCCCCTCAGGAGCTTGTTCTCCATAAATACGCAGGTTAAAATCTTTTACCATTGCTTCTATAGAAAAAAACGTTTCTTCCAGAGTTGGCAAGACATAAGGATTTTCTGTTGCTATATATTTGCTATCTTTAAGTTGTTCTAATTTTTCAACACATTGGGCAATAATTTTTAAACTTTCTTTCATTTCTTCCATTCTAATGAGATATCTATCATAACAATCCCCAACCTTTCCTAAAGGGATATCAAAATCTACTTTATCATATGCATCTGTAGGTTGTATCATTCTAATATCATAAGGGACTCCTGCTGAGCGAGCTACCACTCCTGTTAAACCATATTGATAAACATCTTCTTCATTAATAATTCCAATATTAATGTTTCTCTTAAGCCAAACCCTATTTTTTGTTAAGATAGTTTCATACTCTTTTAATTTAGAAGGAAAATCTTTTATAAAATGTTTTATAACATCTAAAGCTCCTTCTGGTAAATCCTTTGCTACACCACCAATCCTAATATAGGAAGAGTTTAGTCTTATACCTGAAATTCCTTCTATTATGTCCATTATTTTTTCTCTTTCTCTAAAAGTATAAAGAAAGATTGTTAAGGCACCAAGGTCAAGGGCATATGTTCCAAGCCAGAGAAGATGAGAATTTATTCTTTGTAGCTCACACATCATAGTTCGAATCCATTTTGCTTTTTCAGGAGGTTCAACTTCAAGTAGATGTTCTACAGTATTTACATAAGCTATTTGGCTACAAAGGGCTGAAATATAATCCATTCTATCTGTATATGGAATAAATTGAGTGTATGTTCTTGTTTCAGCTATTTTTTCTACTCCCCTATGAAGTTGGCCAAGAATAATATCGCATTCTTTTACATATTCTCCTTCCATATCAAATAAAAACCATATTGTTCCATGAGTTCCCGGATGGAGAGGCCCCCAGTTTAAAACTACCTGAGCTTTTTTTTGAGGCATTCTTGCTTTTTGGGTTTTTTCTAAATCTTCCATTGAGGGAACAAATGTATGATAAGGAGAATAATTATGAGCAGGATTTTCTTCAGGTTTTAAATTAAGAGAGGGTAAATATGTATTTTTAATTCCTTCTAAAGGAAAATCTTTCCTTAAAGGGTGATATTCATAACCTTCCCATAAGAACATACGAACAAGGTTTTCATGTCCTTCAAATTTAATACCAAACATATCCCAAGCTTCTCTTTCTGCCCATTTAGCACCTTTCCAGAGGGAAATAATGCTTGGAAGAGTATTATTTTCAGCCCATGTTTTTATTCCAACTCTTTGTTTTTCTTCTGGAGAGTATAAAAAATATACTCCTTGGAATCTAGGAGTATGATTTGGATAATCAACGCAAGTAAAATCAATAAACATTTTAAATGTTAAATTTTCTTTTAGAAATTTAAGAAAATCTATAAGATTTTCCTTTTCTATATTTAGAAAAACAGCATTTTTAAATTTTTCAATATATATGGAGGGGTATTTTTCTTTTAATATTTGTATTTTCTTATCATCAATCCATAAATTTTTATTTTTCGAAAATTGCAAAATAATACCCCTGTATTTTAAGTTTTAATTTAGGGGAAAAGCCCCTTTTAGGAGCTTTTTTTTAAAATCCAAAGAAAGATTTCTTTTTTAATGGCTGAGAAGCTGTTGGAACTTCTCTAACTGGAATTTCTTCCCAAACTTTACCTTCTTTTTGCTCTTTAATTTTTCTTTGAAGTTGCATTATCCCCCATAAAAGAGCCTGAGGAGTTGGAGGACATCCAGGAACATAAACGTCTACAGGGATTATTCTATCTACACCCTGTAAAGTGGCATATGTAGGGAATGGTCCTCCTACTGAAGAACAACCACCCATAGAAATAACCCATTTTGGGTCTGGCATTTGGTCATATATAAGTTTAAGCATGGGAGCAACTTTATTTACTACTGTTCCTGCAACAATTAGGACATCTGATTGTCTAGGAGAACCTCTAAAAATAATTCCTAAACGGTCTGTATCAAATCTTGAAGCTGCTGTATGCATCATTTCAATAGCACAACAAGCCAGTCCTATAGAAGCTGGCCATAATGAATTTCTTCTTCCCCAACTTAAAACTTCTTCAACTGTAGTTAAAATAATTCCATTATTATGTTTTATTGCCATTGTAATGCTCCTTTTTTCCAAGCATATACATATCCAAGAATTAATATGAATAGGAATATAAACATTTCAAAGAAAATAAAACCAGCACTTATTTTTGCTACATCTTTAAAAATAGCTGCCCATGGAAGAACAAAAGCAGCCTCAAGGTCAAATAAAACAAGAAGCAGTCCTAAAAGATAATATTTTTGTTCTAGTGAAAGGTGAGATGTTTTATCATAAAGAGGAACTCCACATTCATAAGTATAGCCTTCCATTGGGTCTGGGACTTTAGGAGCTATTAATCTATTAAGAACAAGTAAAGCAACACCGACTATGGTAGCAGCTAGAAAGAATATAACCAAAGCGAAATAACCTGTCATCTTTCCACCTCTAGAGTTTATGTAAAACCAAACAATGTTTTATTTAGCATAACGTATAAAATTCTTTATTTCAAGATTTATCTGTCTTGTATTAAAGAAATATTTATAAAAGTATTTTAGGAAAGTTTTTGATAATTTAAAAATTTTAAGAAAAATTAATCAAAGAACTAAAAATCGTGGATAAGAAAGGAGGGAAATTCCCTCCTGATTTTAACTTGCAGGTGTTCTTAACTTAATAATATGTTTTGTTCCATCCTCTTGAATAACTTCTAAGCTTTTAATACTTCCGTCGACATCTTCATCTACATAGATTTCTACAGGTTTGTGAATAAGATGGTCGTGCCTTTCTGCTGCTACCTCAAATTCATCATCTTTTGGGTCATAAGCAAGACCTATTAAAGGTTGCCACCATGTTTCCACTTGGTCTCCAATTTCTTCATTAACTATTTCAATTTGAACTTCTTTAGGAGGTATTTGTCCTTCTCTATACTTCTTGTCAAATTCGACAAAATACTCTTCCCACTGAGATTTCTCAAGTTTTTTTACAGCCATTATAGCCCTCCTTGTTATTTGTATATTTTTAAATATGTTGTAATAACATTATACTTAAAATTAGTTCTTTACAAAATTTCAACAAGAGGATAAAAATTTCTACATAAGGTTTAGAAGCATGATTTTAAATCAACGAATTAAATATTTACCTAAAGAAGTAATTCAAAAAATAGCAGCTGGTGAGGTTGTCGAAAGACCTTCCAACGTTTTAAAAGAACTTATTGAAAACTCATTAGATGCAAAAGCAACTGAAATATCTGTTTTTATAGAAAAAGGGGGCAAAAAACTCATTCAAGTTAAAGATAATGGAATAGGAATATATCCTGATGATTTACCTTATATTATTGAAAGACATACAACAAGTAAGATTTCTTCTTTAGAAGACCTTTATGCTCTTTCTTCTTATGGATTTAGGGGAGAAGCTTTATATAGTATTTCAGCTGTTTCTAAATTTAGTATTATTTCCAAACCTGCGGAATTTTCCTTAGGAAAAGAAATGTATGTTGAGGGAGGAGAAATAAAATATATATCTGAAA
>JAADEF010000083.1 GCA_013153555.1 Candidatus Nanohalarchaeota archaeon
AAGAAATAAAGCGAGGGGCGGGATTCGAACCCGCGTAAATGGGGTCTGCAGCCCCACGCCAAACCTGGCTAGGCGACCCTCGCATACATACTGCTGATTTAAATTAGAAAATTTAAAATACTTTCTAAAAAACAGCCATTATTTAAGAAATAGCAAATTAAATGCCCCGTCCGGGATTTGAACCCGGGCCTGCGGCTCGAAAGGCCGCTATCCTTGCCTGACTAGACTAACGGGGCGCTCTTTAAACCATAATAAACACAAAAATTTAAAATAGTTTTGCATGATAGAAAAGCCATACCTTTTATTTAAGCTTTATTTTTAAAATTCCACCATCGCTGTGCTCACCTTTATAGGTTTTAACAAAATCTATATTAAAAGAACGAGAATAGTTTTCAAAAGGCAATGGATCAAAATCGCTAAATCGAGCATACATCACATACGCATGTCCTTGTTCGGATAAATAAGCAGGTAATTCATCTAAAAATCTTTTTAATAAATTAATATCATTGCTCCATAAAGTGTTAGAATAAAAAGGGTTGGTGCGAGAAGGATGAACTGCAGGAGCATTAAAAATCACAATATCAAATTTACTTTTTAAAGGCGGAAAAAGATCTGCATTAATCACATAAATATCTGCGTTATGTTGCTCAAAATTGCATTTAGCATTTTTGCATGCGTGATAAGATACATCACTAGCAAATATTTGCCGAATACCTGCATACCACAATTCTAAGGATAAAATACCACATCCGCACCCAATTTCTAATGCTATGGCGTGGGAAGGAAAAGATAATTCAGCAAATACATCTAAAAACATTTTTGTTGATTTTCCTTTATAAGGATCCCATACATTTTTCCATACTTCCAAAGGTCTTTTTTTATAAACATATGTTCTTAAAGAATCATAAGGTGAGCGTTTATCTATTTCTTTTAAATAGTTTTCAATAGAAGTTAGAGTCATAAGCAACGCCTTAAAGAATCAAAGCGTCGGGGGAGGGATTCGAACCCTCGCTCCCTGATGGGAACCAGCTTAGCAGGCTGGCGCCATACCAGGCTAGGCGACCCCGACTCTATAATATTAAAAAATTTATACAATTTTAAAAAACAAACTTTTATATAACTTATCTCAACATAATATTTATGGTTAAAGTTGTGCTATTAGCCGGCGGTAAAGGTACAAGATTAAGACCTTATACTTATCTCATGCCTAAACCCCTCCTCCCCATTAATCAAAAACCCATTATGGAGCATATTATTGAAAATCTAAAAGATAACGGCTTTACTGACATCATCATAACTGTAGGTTATTTAGGATATCAAATAAAAAATTATTTTGGAGATGGAAGTAAATGGGGCGTGAATATAGAATATGCAGAAGAAACAAAGCCATTAGGAAATGCAGGATCCTTAGCACCCATTAAAGATAAGCTTAAAGATGATGATTTTTTTGTCATAGCAGGAGATAACCTCTCCAATATAGATTATAAAAGATTTTACCACTATCACAAAGATAAAGGAGCAGATGCAACTATTGCGTTAATAGAGATAGAAACCAAAATAGAATTTGGGTTAGCGGAATTAGATGATCAAACAAATCAAATAAAAGGATTCAAAGAAAAACCAACCCTCAGACATTATGCAGCAACAATGATATATGCATTTACACCAGATGTTTTAAATTATATTTACGAAGGTGCAGATTTTGGCAAGGATGTGTTTCCTGCAATGCTAAAAGATGGAAAAAAACTTTATGGTTACATACATAATGATTTTTGGATGGATGTGGGAAGAGTAGGAGATTACGAAAAGCTTATAAGAGGGGAATAATGGATTGGAAAATTATAGATGCTGAAAGTTTTGATTATGTCGAAGTTGATTTAAAAGCTGGTGAGCGCATCAGAATTCAACCAGGATCTTATTTTATGCATAAGGGAGAGGTAGAAGTGAATCCCAAAGCAGTAGGAGGTATAGGCACATCTCTAAAAAGAATGTTTTTAGGAGGGGAAAGCTTTTTTATAAATGAGTTCACTGCGGTAAGCAGTGCGAAGCTATACTTAGCACCTTCTATGCCAGGACAAATAAAAACAGTAGAGCTAAACAATCAGCAACTTATTGTTAAAGATGGTGGTTATTTGGCATCAACCGCAGACATAGATATTTCCACCAAGTTTGTAGGTTTAAAAGGCTTATTTACAAGAAGTGGGTTTTTTTGGATAAACCTTTCTGGTACAGGTAAGGCGTTAATCAATACTTATGGGGCATTACTAGAAATAGAAGTTAAGGAAAATGAAAAGATATATGTGGATAATACCCACCTTATTGCTTATGAGCCCAGCATAAATATTGCTATTAAAAAATTAGGGAACCTAAAAACTTTCTTTTTCGGTGGAGAGGGTATTGTTTTTGAAATTACTGGAAAAGGTAAAATATACTTACAAACAAGGAACATATATCATTTGCAGTCCATCATATTAAGATCTCAAAGCAAATAGGGGAAAAAGAATGATAGAATTTGCTGCATCTTTTTTATTTGGTGTTTTGGCATCATTCACACCATGCATGGTAGCGTTATACCCCTTACTTTTTTACAGACTTTCCCGAGAAAAAAATGTTTTAAAAACCATAATGTTAGTTTCTTTGGGATTTTTAGTAGTGTTCAGCATATTTGCTTTATTTCTATCTCAAATCAACTTTGAAAAAATAAGATTTGGGTTTGGTTTAGTGCTAGTGGCGTTAGGTATTGCAGGGTTGCTTAAAATTATACCTCATTTGTCCACAAAACTAAACACCATTAATCCTTTTTTATTTGGTATGACTATGGCAGTAGTGTTTTCAACAAATCCCTGCTCACTTCCTTTTCTCACCACAATTATATCGGGCAGTGTAGCAATTAATGCTAACATATTAATAAACATCTTGGTCTTTTCCTTAGGACTGCTTACACCCATCATCCTATTTTCATTTTTAGGAAACATGGCCATATCCCACATTCTAATGAAGTATACTAATAAGCTCGAAGCATTGGAAAAATTCCTTAATCTACTTATTGCAGTTACAGGAGCGTATTTAGTTTTCAGCATACATGAGCTTAGCACATATAGTTTGTGGATCTCGTCTGCTCTTATTTTCATAGTTATAGCAGGTATATCTTACTTTTTATTTCCTGACTTAAAAAAGGAAAAATTTGTAATATTTTTACTTCTTTCATTAATTTTAATTTTAGGTGCTTTCATATATCACTGCCAAGGTTTTGTGGAACCAAGTGGAGAGGCAAATGCCGTATGTTCCTACAATCCTTCTTGCGATTATTGCATGAAGTGCAGTTATTTATTCTTGTCTGCAACAATTGCAGGAATAACCGCCATATATTTAAGATATTATCGTAAATGTTCATTTCTTAAAAAAATAAAAATAAAGGTGAAATGAAGTGATTGGAGAAATTTTCATCTTTTTGATACTGCTCAGCATGTCAGCGTTTTTTAGTTCAGCCGAAACAGCAATACTATCTCTTAATAACCTAACTTTAAAATCCATAGTAGGGAAAAATTCAGTGATTGTGAAACATTATCAAAGAATTCTCATAACCATATTAATAGGAAATAATCTTGTTAACATAGGGATGGCAAGCTTAGCCACATATATCGCGTATTCTCTCTTCCCTAATTATGCAGTGGGTGTTGCTACTTTCCTTACCACTTTAATAGTGTTAATATTTGGAGAGATATTTCCTAAAAGCATAGCCCTTAAACATAACAAATATTTGGTGGAAAAATATGCCCCATTTTTAGTATTTTTTTATTATTTGTTTTTGCCTTTCACTTTGATGTTTGAAAAGTTTGCAAAACTTTTGCGATTCAATATATCAGAAGCAAAAATTAGAATAGATAAAGAAGATTTTGAAGAGGTGGTGGAGCAAGCTCATGATGAAGGAATCATAGATGGAGAAGATAAAGAAATCATACAAAATATTTTAGAATATACTCACAAAAAAGCAAGAGACGTAATGATACCTCTCAACCATGTAAAAAGGCTTAATAAAAATTTGAAGAAAGAAGATGCACTAGAAAAAGTTGTAAAATTCAAGTACAGCAGATATCCTGTTTATGATAAAAAACCTTCCAACATCGTAGGCATGGTTCATATAAAAGATATACTTTCCTTAGAGAATGGAGAAAAAATAGAAAAAGTTATAAGAAAAATATTGAAAGTTCAGGAAGATGAGGAAATAGATGCTATTATGAGAAAGATGAAAAAAGAAAAAACGCATTTAGCTCTTATCATGAGAAAAAATAAGCCAGTAGGCATAATAACTTTGGAAGAAATCATCGAAGAGCTTTTTGGAGAAATAGAAGACGAGATTGTTTAAAATAATGTTTTTTGAGTTCCTTTCTTTTTTATTTCTATGAGGCGTTCCAATGCTCTATTAACTCTTTCCTCTGAAAACTCATGTTTCTTTACAAGCAGATCTTTAATAGCTTCTACATTGGGATGTTTAAAAGTCAAGTCATACTCGTGAGTGCATACAGGATTTGTGAAAAAACGATATATTTCCAAGAAATCCACTTCTCCTGTCCACTTATCTTTTATGGCTTTTGCAATATTTTCAGGAGTTTTATAAATTTTCACTAGTTCTAAAGCCTTTTTAGGTCCAATACCTTCTGCTCCTTTTGGTGCATAATCAGTACCCACTATAATGCCTAAACAAACAAACTGCTCATAACTAATGCCTAAATTATTAAGTGTTTCTTCTAAGCTAATTAGTTCAGGAAGTATTTCTTTATATTGATGTGTTCCAGGTATTTTCTTTTTTCCCACAATAGAAAGATTTCGTGCTAACAAAGGTGAACCAAACAGCAAAGCATCATAATCTTGAGACGCAGCAGCATAAACTTTACCTTCTTTTGCCATACAAGCAGCCTGTGCCTCTCCTTCAGAAGGTGCTTGAACAACTGGAATACCCATAGCTTTAAGCAAAATTTTGCTTTCCTCTATCATTTCCTCAGTAAGAAAATTAACAGCTTGAGCATATTTTTTAGCTTCTTCAAACTCTCCTTTTTCAAGCATTTCTTTCCATTTTTCTTCTGCTTCTTCTTTAGCCTTCATTCTTTCCTCAATAGTTGCTTTTTTTATTTCTGGTTTTTCTCCATCAAATACGAACACCGGTTTAAGACCTGCCTCTAATAAATTAATGGTTCTGTAAAACAGCCCCGATAAATGAGAAGTAATGTTTCCGTGAGAGTCCATAAGCGGTGTGCCGTCAGGTTGTCTTATAGCTGAGAGAAACTGATAAATAGTGTTAAAAGCATCAAAAGCTAAAAGTTTTCCAGAAAATTCTTTTAAAGAGACTTCTTTTTTAACAACCAAATCTCTCAAATTTACTCCCATATTAATCAATCAATTCAATTTCTACATTCACATTTGGAGGGAGTTCAATTCTCATAATGTGTCTTAAAGTTCTTTCATCAATAGCTACATCTAAAATCCTTTTATGTACTCGGGCTTCCCATCTATCCCATGTTTCAGTTCCGTCTCCAGAAACAGCCTTTCTTACAACAACTCTCAATCTTTTTGTAGGTAAGGGAATAGGTCCAGAAACAGAAGTACCGTGAGATAAAGCTAATTCTTTTATTTCCCGCGCCACTTTATCCACTAGCTCATGGTTGGTTGAGCTTAACTTAATGCGTGCCTTCTGCATTGCTTATCACCATAAAAAAATAAGGAAAAGAGAAGGTTACTTGTTAGCTGGAACTAAGTCCAACACAACACCTGCAGCAATAGTCATTCCCATATCTCTAATAGCGAATCTTGCCAATTCTGGGAATTCGCTTTGTTTTTCAAGCACAATTGGCTTGATAGGTACTAATTTAACGATTGCTGCATCTCCTGGTTTAATAAAGTCTGGGTTTTCTTCTTTCACTTCACCAGTTCTTGGATCTATTTTCTTTAAGATTTCCTCAAATCTGCATGCTGCGTGAGCAGTGTGTGCGTGCACCACAGGAGTGTAACCTTTGGTTATAACAGATGGGTGTTGTAATACAATGATTTGTGCGGTGAATTCCTTCACCACAGTAGGAGGATTGTCTGGTTTACCAATTACATCTCCTCTGCTTACCTCGTCTTTGTTAACACCCCTTACATTAATACCTACATTATCTCCTGCTTTAGCTTCATTTAATGGTTCGTGGTGCATTTCTATGCTCTTAACTTCTGCCTCTTTGTGAGAAGGCTCTATTATTATTTTGTCTCCAGGTCTCATGGTTCCTGTTTCTACTCTACCTACAATAACAGTACCTACTCCTTTAATGCTATAAACATCTTGGATTGGCATTCTTAATGGCTTATCAACAGGCAATTGAGGTGGTTCAATTGCATCTAAAGCCTCTATTAAGGTAGGTCCGTTATACCACGGCATTTTATCAGATTTCTTAGCTACATTATCTCCATACCACGCAGATATCGGTATAAATAATATTTTTGAAGTATCGTAACCCACAGTCTTTAACAAGTTTTCAACTTCTTTTTTAACTTCTTCAAATCTCTTTTGATCGTAGTTGACTTCATCCATCTTGTTAATAACAACAATAAGGTTTTTGATACCCATGGTTCTTGCTAAGAAAACATGTTCTTTGGTTTGAGGCATCACTCCGTCTTTTGCTCCTACTACTAAGATTGCTACATCTGCTTGGCTAGCACCAGTAATCATGTTTTTAACAAAATCTCTGTGTCCTGGAGCATCTATTATAGTGTAATAATATTTGTTAGTATCAAATCTTTGATGCATGACATCAATAGTAACTCCTCTTTCTCTTTCCTCCTTCATTCTATCCATTAAGAATGCAAACTTAAAGCTTTCTTTCTTCAATTCTTTTGCTTTTTCCTCTATTTTTCTCATTTCTTGTTCAGGAACATTTCCAGTGTCCCATAATAGCCTACCAACTAAGGTAGATTTTCCTTGATCAACGTGTCCGATAGTGACCAGGTTAACGTGTGGTTTTTCAGCTGCCATATTATATCACCTCTACAACATATCAACTTCTGATAGCATATTATAAAGTAAGTTTTAAAAAGCTTACCATTTGTTGAGATGAAGCATAAGATATTTAAAACACTCAACAAAGAAAACATACCTATATACAATATTAAACATAAAGATCATATTTTTTTAATTAATGTCTCTCTTCCCTGGGTGTAAGAGTAGGGCAGCAAGATGCCACCCCACCTCACATCCCAGTAAGGGAGATAAAACAAACATGAAAATAGCTGTATGATATGGTTTAAGGGTTTCATATTTTAAATATATTTCTTTTATTTAGCATATAAAAATAATATCATTCATCAGTAGTTATTATTATCACAGGCAATCTTTTTATCTCCTCTTTTTCAGCTTCTTCCTCTGTTTCTGTTTCTTCTTTTTTGATGCGAATAACTTCCTCGTGCTTTTCTGTAGAAGGTTTGGACGGTTCTGATTTGTGGTGGTGTTCTTTTTTAGATAAAGGCTTAGTAAACGGTCGAGGTCTGAATTCCAAGGGTCTGGCGTCTAAGGAAAATTCAAGCACATCATACACAATAAACCTCACCAAAAGTATGATCATAATAATAGCAAATAAGCTTTCAACTAATAATTGATAGGAAGGATATAAAGAAGTGTTCCAATATCTTATTGCATATCCATAATTATTAATGATTCGTCCTATTCCCAACAAAAGCACTCCGTTCATCAAACTTGAATAAAAAGGCTTAATTTCTCGTTTAAGTAAATATTGAGAATGAGAGCGGTAATTAGTGAAATCATAATACATCATAAAGTAAATGCCTAAAATAAATAAATTTATTGCAGTGCTGTATAGAAAAGCAGTATCATTTCCGTAACTTATAAAAATTATGGTTGCTATTAAAAAAAGACCTATCATTAAATCGTTTCTCTCCATGCTATTACCTCTTCATCTAACCATTATTAAAAATTTAGCAACAGGGCATATATATAATTTTGTTAGATTACGAATTTTATAATTAATGAGATAGCCTACTAATAATTTTAAAAATTTTATTACCCTATTTAGATAAATATGTCTTCCAGTAAAATTAAAACAGTTGCATACCTTTCTTTAATAGTAAGTATATTGGCGTTATTTGTATCTTTTACTTCTTTATATTTACTCACTCTTTTTTACCATCACATTCAACAAAATTCAAATACTGTGCCTGTAATAGTAACAATAAATGGCTCACAAACCATGTACTTACCGCAGATAACAGTACCTATCGTGGCAGTAACCACAGATGGTGAAGGTGTGCTAGGCTATTTGCATATCAAAACTATGCCAGGACACGGCAACATTTTATTAGAAGCCAATCCGTTCTCTGAAATTGATTTGCAGTATTCTTTAAACAAAGCATTAAGTGTAGCAAGAATGGTAACTCAAAAATATACTGTTCCTTATGATTTTGTATTTTCCTATGATGTGGGAGATGCTCAAGTCATAGGAGGAGAAAGTGCAGGAGCTGCTGCATGTTTAGGAATCATTGCAATTTTAGAAAATAGAAGCATCAAAGAGAAGGTAGCAATTACAGGAACTATTGAATTAGACGGAAGCATAGGTAAAGTAGGTGGTGTTTTTGAGAAAGCTCAAGCAGCAGCAGAAGCAGGATATAAAGTATTTCTAGTTCCAAAAGGTCAAAGCATTTTAATATATTACGAAAAGAAAGTCATTAAAAGAGAAATTATGCCTGGGTATTATATTTACAGCACAAGATATGTTCCTCAAACATTAGATTTAAAAGAATATGCTAAGCAAGAATGGGGCATGGAAATAATTGAAGTAAGTAATATTTACGAAGCAATGAATTATATGTTAGAGTGAGATAATGGGCGAACCAAAGCTAAAAGATAAGAGATGGAACAAAGATTGGGAAATTGATATTGCAGAAGAATGGAGAAACAATAAAGCATATAAATTCAATAAAAATACTAAGAAAAAGATATATTCTATTGATACACCTCCTCCTTATGTAAATGCTCCGGTGCATATGGGACATGCAACCACATATACTTTAATGGATATGTTTGCCAGATTTAGAAGGCTCGTAGGATATGAAGTTTTATTTCCTTTGGGTATGGACCGCAATGGTTTGCCAATAGAAATAGCAGCTGAAAAAAAATACGGCATCATACCATCTCAACACAATAGAGAGGAATTTCTAAATAAATGCAAAGAATTGCTGGAAGAGTTCTCTACGAAAAGTGCAGAAACTTTTTTCAGATTAGGAATAAGTTTTAACAGCTGGGATGTTGGAACAAAAATAGGAGATCTTTACCTAACAGATATGGACGAATACAGAGCACTTACACAATACACTTTTATGGTTTTATGGAAAAAAGGACTTATTTATGAAGATGAAAGAATAAATAATTATTGTCCAAAATTAAAAACTACTATTGCAGATTCAGAAATAAGCTATATAGAAAAAGAAACCTTCCTTAATTACATAACTTTCAAAGTAAAAGAAACAGGAGAAGAAATAGTTGTAGGAACCACTCGTCCTGAACTTCTTGGCGCATGTAAAGCAATAATCTTTAATCCACAAGACGAAAGATATAAGCATTTAGAAGGAAAGCATGCCATCGTACCTTTATACAATAGAGAAATTAAAATTATGGCTCATCCTTATGCTAAAAAAGAATTTGGAACAGGATTAGTAATGATGTGTTCTTTTGGAGATTATGCAGATGTAAGGTTTTTTAGAGAGCAAAACTTAAAACCTCTCATTCTTATTAATGAAGAAGGCAGAATGAATGAAAAAGCAGGTAAAGAATTGGAAGGATTGAAAGTAGAAGATGCCAGAAAAAAAATAATTGAGATGCTTAAAGAAGCAGGTTATTTAGTAAAACAAGAAAAAATTAAGCACAAAGTTCCGGTTAATGAACGAACCAAAACACCCATAGAATTCATTGCTATGAAAGAGCTTTATTTAAAGCAGGTTGAGTTCAAAGAGGAAATAAGGCGTATCAGCAGAAATATAAAATTCTTTTCAGAAGAATCCCGTAAAATATTAGAACAATGGATAGATAATATCAGCATAGATTGGCCTATTTCAAGAAGGAGATACTATGCAACAGAAATACCTTTATGGTATTGTAAGAAATGCGGACATGCCATGGTGCCAGAGCCAAATGCTTCCAAACTAACTTACTACCAACCATGGAAAGAAAATCCTCCGTTTGAAAAATGTGAAAAATGTGGAGGAAAAGAATTCATAGGAGAAACACGAGTATTTGATACATGGTTTGATTCATCAATCACTCCCCTCTTTATCGGAGGGTATGTGAGAGATCATAAATTCTTTACAGATAAGCTTAATGAACGCATAACCTTAAGACCTCAAGGAAAAGACATTATAAGGACATGGCTTTACTATACCTTACTTAGAGTGTATCAGCTTACAGGAAGAGAGGCATTTGAACATGTGTGGATAAATCATCATGTATTGGATGAAAAAGGTAACAAAATGTCGAAAAGTTTAGGTAATGTTATTGACCCTCAAGAAATAATAAAAAAATATGGTGCTGAGCCGTTTAGGTTGTGGTGTGCATTTGAGGGCAACATGCATAAAGGTGATTTTAGAGTAAGCTACGAAAGAATCGAAGGTGCTGGTAAATTCCTAACCAAGCTATGGAATGTTTCAAGATTCATAAGCTCTTTTGAGATTGTTGAGGATCAGCCAGAGAAACTTACCGAAACTGATAAAGCCTTTTTAGTTAAGCTTAATGAGCTTATAAAAGATACATACTATCACTACATGCGTTATGAGGTGCATGATGCAGCAGTTAAAATAAGAGATTTTGTGTGGGATGTGTTTGCAAGCCACTATATTGAATTAGTTAAATCTAGAGCTTACAATTCTTACGGAAAATATACAGAAGAAGAGCAAAAATCTGCATTATATGTATTACACAAAGCCCTGCAAGCCATATTGATAATGATACACCCTGTTGTGCCTTTCGCAACTTATAAAATAATGAAAGAAATATATAACAAAAACATATTAAAAGAAAACTATCCTGAAATAATAGACATCTCAACAGAAGTTGATTTTGAAAAAATAATGGAAATAAACTCGGCAATCTGGAAGTTCAAGAAAGATCATGGTTTGAGCTTAAAATCTTCTTTAAAACAAGCAGTTCTTCCTTCTTATTTATCCGAGGTGTTCAATGACTTAAAGGTTATGCACAACATTGAGGAAATAAAAGAAGGAAAAGAGATAA
>JAADEF010000018.1 GCA_013153555.1 Candidatus Nanohalarchaeota archaeon
TACATACGAGGGATCAAAAGAAAAATAATATTTATTTCTTTGAGAATCTATGAATTCTACTTTATAGGGCGTAATATTTAGAAGTTCAGGAGATAAAATTTGAAGCAGAACAGTGTCTTCATAAAGATCCACTCTATTTATAATAGCAGTAATAGTAATTGAGGCGTTTTCTACATTTACTGGATCCGGATCATCATAAATATCTGAAATTATTACGGCTGTGGAATGCACTATTGGCATCAATACCAAAGTTAGGGTTATTATTGTAAAAAGTGTAATTATCCTCATACAATATGATTACTATAAAAAGCTATATAATATTTTGGTATTATTCTTATTGGTATGGTGCTGGTCATAAGCTTAGGAGGAAGTTTAATTACTCAAAATTATTCAAAATTAAAAGATTACGCAGATGTAATTAAAAAGCTTGCTGAAAAATATGAGGTTGTTTATGTTGTTACGGGTGGAGGAAAGCTTGCGAGACAGCTTATTGAAGAAGGTAAAAAATTAGGGTATGGTAAGGAGGAACTTGACTGGATAGGTATTTATGCTACAAGAATTCATGCTTTGATGATGTACTTTGCATTAGGTATGAAAAAACAGCATATTGCAGAAAATGTTGATGAAATCATAAAAGAAAAAGGAAATATTAAAGTGATGGGCGGTGTGGTTCCTGGTCAATCTACTGATGCTGTTGCTTCTGAAATAGCAGTAAAGACATCTTCTCCTTATTTAATTAATGCTACTGATGTTAAAGGAGTGTATGATAAAGATCCTAAGAAACATAAAGATGCAGTGTTTTTAAAGACGCTGTGCTATGATGAGTTTATTAAAATGATGCAACGCGAAGAACAAGAACCTGGAAAATATGCGCTTTTTGATCTTAGGGGATTGAATATGCTCAAGAACACAAATGTTATTTTAAAAATTATGGATGCCACTAATCCTTATGATTTGTTGGATTTTGAGGACAAAGGCACAGAGGTGAAAAGGTGTTAGGTGAAGAGAGATGCTTAAAGCTAAAAGAACTTATCTTTTTAGAAAATTTTAGCTATAATTCTTGGGATTCTTTAGCATACAATGAGGATGAGAGAAATTTACTTCATGCTATTAGAAATGCTCTTGTTTACATACATGAACGAAAAAAAGTTACACCTTTTATAAAAAAACTTTTAATGGAAGCTATAGAAGAGCTTAAGAAGGAAGAACATTGCGATGTTGCAGAGATATTAGGAAATTTACTGAACGAATTTAGCGAAGATTAAGTTTTTCTTTTAATAGATCTCCTAATGTAAAAGCAGGTTTCTTTGATGTGTTTTCTGGTTTGCTGTTTTCCTCTGGGAGTGTATAGGTTTGTTTTATAATAAGTTTTATTTTAAGAATCTTTTCTAACTTTTTTGCTTCTTCAAGGGTAAGGGGAATATGCCCATCTATCACTTTTTTTAACCACGATTCTTTTAGGTTATGGGATCTGCAAAATTTTTGTAGGTCTCCATACTTTTCTAAAATAGCGTTTTTTAAGATGGTAGGGTAGTCTTCAATGAGTTCTTCCTCTGATTCTTCGCTAATTTGTTTTCTAAGTTTGTGTGATTTTTTCGTGGGTAGTGGCTGTTTCTTTTTGCCTAAGGAAGCACATTCTTTGCATACTTGCATTTCGCTACCTTCTATTATCACAGAATAAAGCTTTGGTGTTTTATTGCCGCATACCTCACAAATAAGCTCATCCATCTTATCCCTTAAAATAAAGTTGGGCTCGGACAGGCAGGACGCTTTTTTTGACCGATTACCTCGGCGGGGTTTGTCCTGCTCTGTCCGAATCAGCACCTAAGCTTTTTTAGGGTCTGAGCCTCTGCTCATCCTCCCCTAATCAAGCTTTGATCCCTCGTATATGCGCCATTATGAGCTATATTGTATATGTTTTTTCTAATATAAATAACTTATGCCTTCTCATCTTGTTATCGAAGGCATACCTCCTCAAAAAAGGGGCTCAGTGGAGGGGTTGGCTCTGAAGGGGCTCTGTCAAAGGGGTCTGACCATGATAACATCATATCACCTCATTAGTTTATCCTCATGCCCTACACAATACACTTAAGAACAATAGCATATTATGTAGGGCTTTAGAAGTGTTTTGGCACAAATATTAGCCCTACTAGATTATAGCAAGTAGATATTAGTTTAGCAAATGCACTATTTATTGCTGCATTCCATGCAGCTCTTTCATTTAGTGCATTTGCTATGATCATTTTAAACACCCTATTATCTAAGTAGTTATATTATAGATGTAATACTATTTAAAGGTTTCGATAGTTTTGAGTTAATTTTTTAAAATTTTTTATTCATCCGCCATAGACCATAATGAGAGACTATAATAGACTATGATGTTTGTTAGAAGGTTTTTAGAAAATTTTTAAATGATGGTTGTAATAACCTCGGCATTTATTTAAAAAACTATATAAAGCTTTCTAAATATAATATAAGGTATGGTATTAGATATAAAACTTCCAGATCCAAATCCGTATAAGATAAAAGTAACCAATATTGTAATAGAAATAAATTTTGGAGGTAAAATTCCTTTGGATAGAATAGCTAATATGCTTCCTTCTGCAGAGTATGAACCAGAATCTTTTCCTGGTTTAGTTTATAGAATGACCGATCCAAAGGCAACTGCATTAGTATTTACAAGCGGTAGAGCTATATTGTCTGGAATTAATGACATAGAAAAAGCAAAAAAAGCAGTTAAACGCATGCTTGAAGATTTTGGAAGCATAGGTATTAAGTTTGAGAAAGAGCCAGAAATAAAAATTGTTAATTTAGTTGCAAGTGCTGATTTGGGCGTGCATTTAGATTTAAATACTTTGGTATATGAATTGGAAAATTGCGAATATGAACCAGAGCAATTTCCTGGTTTAGTTTATAGAATGGATGATCCTCCTGTTGTGGTTCTTATATTTAATACTGGAAGAGTTAATATAACAGGTTCTCGTGATATTTCTGTTGTGGCGAGAGCTGCTGAAAATCTTAGAAAGAAAGTGGAAGAAATAGGTGCAGTTCTTAAGAAGAAGGAGGATTAAATGCGTATTGTTATTGCTGAGGCAAACGAACAAGAAAAGCAATTTTTTAGCAAACGCTTTTCTAATGCCTACATAACTTCCAAACTTCTTAATGATTTGCCTAAGAATGTTCTTTCAAAAGCTGAAATAGTGAGTATTTTTATATATTCTAAAATTGATGAAGATCTTTTGAAAAATATGCCTAATCTTAAATATGTTGTTACAAGATCTGCGGGATACAATCATATTGATTTAGAAGCATGCAAAAAAAGAGGTATTAAGGTTTATAATGTTCCTGATTATGGTGATGAAACTGTTGCAGAATTTGCTTTAATGCTTATGTTGGCGGTGTTAAGAAAACTTAAAAATATCATGACTTCTATGTGGTTTTCTCCAAAAATAGATTATGTTGCTTTGCGGGGCAATGATCTTCATGGAAAAACAGTGGGAATTATAGGTACAGGAAGAATAGGTAAGAAACTTATTAAACTGCTTTATGGATTTGAAGTCAAAATTTTAGCTTATGACCTTTATCCTGATGAAGAGTTAGAAAAGAAGTATGAGGTGAATTATGTTGGCTTAGATGAGCTTTTCAAAGCTAGTGATATTATTTCCTTGCATGTTCCTTTAACACCACAAACTAAACATCTTATTAATAAAAAAGCCATTAAAAAAATGAAAAAAGGTGTGGTAATTATTAATACTGCAAGAGGTGAGCTAATAGACAGCGAGGCATTACTGGAAGGTATTAAAGAAGGCAGAATAGGTGGAGCTGCTTTAGATGTGGTGGAAAGTGAAAAAATGATAATCGATGAAGGAGATTTACAGAGGGAGGGGAGTTATAAAAACGCTTTGATAAATCATATTTTACTAAAACATCCCAACGTTATTATTACACCTCATATTGCATATGATACAAAAGAAGCAGTAGAAAGAATTATTAAAAGGTCTTATGAGCATATTAGCTCGCTATTATCTCATAAACCTATAAAAAAAGAATATAGAATAGCATAGAATTATTTGCTTATCCATATGCTTTTAGATCCACAAACTTCACAGATATCTTGTGTTATCTCTTTTTTGCAAGATGGACATATTTTTTTCCATTCTAAGCTTTTAGTTATGGTTCCTCTTTCTACACTCATAAATGGAATGTTTTCTTTTTTACATACATCTTGAATACTGTAATCATCCGTCACCATGATAATTTTTTTACCTTTTTCTTTTAGTTCTAATGCTATTGCCAATAGCTCTATGTCTGTTTCTGAAAGTTTTAGGTAAGAATATCTTTTTTTAATTTCTTCTTTGTATTTTTGTTTTGGCGAGTAAAGTTCCATTCCTTGTAGTTGCATTTTTTCAAATTCCATTTTCGCCGGCATGGTAATAAGTTCCTCATAGACTGAATAGGTGGTTATGCACATTTTATCGTGGAACCAAGATGACGCATTTTTTATAAATACTGCGGTATCAAGAATATAGATCACAGGAGTATCTGATGAAGTCATAATTTACCCCTCATAAATGTTAATAATAAATAATTTAAAGCAAATTAATAAAATTATGCATAAGTGCTTGAAATGTGGAGCTGTTTATGAAGATGAAGCAGAAGAACTTCTAAAAGGCTGTTCTAAATGTGGAAGCAAATACTTTCTTTATTTCAAGAATAGAAAAGCATTAGAAAGGTATGAAGAATTAAGTAAGGAAGAAATTAAAGAAATAGAAAAGGATGTGGAAGAGATTATCAAATCTCAAGATTTTAAGAAGGATAAAACTATTTCTTTTGATATTGAAAGTATTGTTGTGGAAAAGCCGGGGAAATATAGAATAAATATAGAAAAAATATTTAAAGAAAAGGCAATAGTGGTTAAAGTAGCAGACGGCAAATATTTTATAGATCTTTCTAAGCTTAAAAAAGGACAGTGATAATTATGGGAGATTTAATAAATATTAGCTTACTTGCATTGGTAGATTCTATTAATCCATGCACCTTAGCAGTGCAGTCTTTATTATTAGCTTCCATTATAGTGAAATATGACAAAAAAAGAGCAATTATTTCGGGATTATTATTTTCTTTAACTGTGTTTTTTGCTTATTTGCTGTATGGTTTGGGTATTTTGAAGGTAGTTTCTTTTTTTAATTCTTCTTTATTAAGGGCAGGGGTTAATGTTTTACTTATCGTAATGATTGTGGCAGAGATAAATGGCTATTTGGGAGCAAAAGGCTTTAAGGCAATGGAAATGCCGTTGTTTTTGAGAAGGC
This sequence comes from Candidatus Nanohalarchaeota archaeon, assembly GCA_013153555.1. Taxonomy (GTDB): domain Archaea; phylum EX4484-52; class EX4484-52; order EX4484-52; family JAADEF01; genus JAADEF01. The sequence continues at coordinate 5,310 of JAADEF010000018.1, forward strand.
ATGCAAAAAGATTGCTGAGTAATGCTTCTTCTTACGGTATGGTTATTTTAACTGCTTTTTTGATTTCGATATTTTTACTTCCTTGTTCTTCTGGTCCTTACTTAACCGCATTAAGTATGATGAAAGAAGGATCTCTTACATCTTTGGGTGTTCTTATATATTATAATTTTATTTTTATATTGCCTATGATTCTTATTACTTTGCTTGTAGGGTATGGAAGTTCACCTAAATCAATTATGAAGTGGAAAGAAAAGCACATAGGTTTACTACATCTGATTAGTGCTGTTTTGCTGTTTGCTGTTTTGATTTACTATAATTTTTCTTTTGTTTCTCCTTCCCAAAATGTAGAGGGAAATAAGGCGTTATATGTTATTTCATCTCCTACTTGCCCGCATTGTATTAATTTAAAAAATGATCTTAAACAGGTAAGCGCGAATATAATTTATGTTTCTCCAACTTCCACCGAAGCTTATAAAATACAACGGCTTGTTCCAGAATGGAGTGGTGGCGTGCCTTTAATGGTATGCTTAACTTCTGATAAACCTTTGGTGATGATAGGTTATCCGTCTGCAACACAAGAGAAAGATGGTTATTTTTTAGGAGAGGAACAAGAAAAAGAGATATGTCGATCTCAGCAAGGAAAAGAAATATATGACGGAAATAAATATTTGTATTGTGTTTTACCTAATGGCTTCATTATAGGTAATGAATATGCTTTAAACTATTTGTTGGAAGTTTACAGAAATCAAGGCTGTAAAAAGTTGACCGATAGCAACTAATGGGCTCAATCTTTTAAATATTTGATTTCTTTAAGTTTTGATAGGTGATATCTTTGTTAATAGGGGAGATTTTTGGAAAAACCACTCCTAAACATTTTAGTATGAAACTTTTTCAAGAAGCAAAAAGACATGATTTTGTGGTTGTGAAGGATAATGAAGGAAGGTGGGTTCTTGCTCAAATAGAGCAGTTGGAAAACCTTCCAGAAGGTGAGATAATAGCCCATTGTAAGGTAATAGGATATAGAGACAGAGGTATAATTGTTACGCCTCGCACTCCTTTGAAGCCAGCTTCTTTGGTGTATAGAGCGAACAATGAAATATTGGAGGAGGTTTTAGGTTTTGATAAAACCGGGCTTTATATGGGGGTACTGGAAAGCAATGAGGAAGTTAAAGTTTATTTGAATATGGAACAGCTTATTTCTAAACATGTTGCTGTGCTTGCAACAACAGGATCAGGAAAAAGCTATACTGTTGGAGTGTTAGTTGAAGAAATTTTGGATAACGATGTTCCTGTTGTGGTTATAGATCCTCATGGAGAGTATTCTTCTATGAGATATCCCAATACAAATCCTTTGGATAAAGAGCAGTTTAAATTTTTTGGTGTAGAACCAAAAGGCTATAAGGTAGTGGAATACAGTCCAGATACTAAAATTAATCCATCGGCGCTGCCTTTAAAATTTGAAGATAAGGATTTAGCTCCTCAGGATATTATTCAAATGCTGCCTGCAAAGCCTACCTCTGCGCAAGTCGGTCTTATTTATTCAGCCATAAAAGATTTGAAGGATAAAAAAGGTACATATACTTTAGATGATATTATAGAGGAAATTTCTGCAATGGAGTCTAATGCAAAGTGGAATATTATTAATATGCTAGATGTTATTAAAAGCATGGGCGTGTTTGATAAAAAAGGAACTTCTGTGAAAGATTTAGTTAAAAAAGGACAGGCAACAGTTATTAATTTAAGGGGTGTTAATGTAGATATTCAGCAGTTGGTGGTTCAGCGTATTGTTAAAGATTTATTTGATGCAAGAAAACTAGGAAAAGTACCACCTTTGTTTTTGATTATAGAGGAGGCACATAACTATATTCCTGAGAAAGAAGTTACTTTTAGTTCAAAAATTATAAGAAATGTGGCAAGTGAAGGCAGAAAATTTGGTTTGGGGTTGTGTATAATATCTCAAAGACCTGCAAGGGTTGATAAAAACATTCTATCGCAATGTAACACTCAAATAATTTTGAGAGTTACTAATCCCAATGATTTAAAAGCAGTTACTTATGCAGAAAGTATTGTAGAAAACATGGATAAAGAAATTAAGAACTTACCGGTGGGTCATGCACTTATCATAGGAATGGAAGTTCCTCTTTTCATTAGGGTGAGAGTTAGAAAAAGCAGACACGGTGGGGAAACTATTAAAATTGCAGATAGTTTTGATGAATACTTAAATGTTATGCAGCCCGTTAATTTCTTTAATTTAAAGAACCCACAAGATTATAAGCGCATTTATTATCCTTTTTATTATATCACTCTTGATAACGGACAATCTTATTTGATTGATGCAATTAAAGGGAAGCAATTGTATTTTGAGAATAATAAAGCATTAGAAACAGAACCTTTGGATTTAAGTAAAGCTGTGAAATTAGCTTTTGAGTTAAAGGAAAGGGAAGGCAATGTGCTTGATGCCAAAATAAGCGAAGAAATTATTAAAAAAGATTTAGGTAAGCGATTAAAGGACATTAAAAAAGTTTATTATGTTTATTATGTAAAAGGTAATGAGTTGGTGGATGGAGTTCTAGGAATTGTGGTTAAAAAATGAACCTTTTAAAAAGTTTGAAGTCTAAATATATTTAAACATATCGATATGTTAATATATTAATTAGCTTGGTGGTTTAATGGCAAACCGCATAATAAGTGTAGTTTCTGGTAAAGGTGGTGTTGGAAAGACAGTTACTTCTTTGAATGTGGGTTTGGCTCTTCACAATTTTGGAGAGGATGTGGTGGTGGTTGATGCGGATATTACTGCCTCTAATTTAGGGCTTCATATTGGTCTATATAACTTCCCCCACAGTCTTCAAGATGTTTTAAATAAAGGATTAGATATAGAAAAAGCTATTTATATGCACCACACAGGTTTAAGAGTGGTTCCTGCATCAATTAATTTAGATTCCTTGGAAGCAGATATTAAAAAGCTTAAAAGCGTTCTTAGAGAAGTACCTGCGGATATTGTTATTGTAGATGCACCACCAGGCATTAATGAGGAGGTATTGAAAGTATTGGATGCTTCTAATGAAGCATTAGTGGTTACTAATCCTGAAATTCCTACGGTTACAAATGCAATGAAATTAGCTAAAGTTGCGGAATCTATGAAAACACATGTTCAAGGAGTAGTTGTTAATAGGTATAGTGGAGCGCCTTATGAATTAACTCCTGAAGAAATTGAAATGATGATTGAAAGTTATTTGTTTGGCATAGTGCCAGAGGATTATGTTATTAAGGAAAGTATATACAATAAGATACCTGTGGTGGCTTACAAGCCTTACAGCGATGCAGCCTTAGCTTTTAAACAAATTGCTGCAAAACTTATTGGAAAGACCTATCAACCACCTAGATTCCTTAAACTAAAACGTTTATTGGGATTATTATGAATTTGAAGCTTTTGGCTTTCAGCATAGGATTTGTTTTCTTTGCAGGTATGGTTTATGGAGAGGTTATTATCGAGGATTATACTAAAGAAGTGTATTTTATTGATGAAACTGAAAAAACTATTGAGGTAACTTTTAAGTGTGTGTCTGATAACCTCAGCGTGGAGAAGGCATATGTTCAGCTTTCTGACTTTCAAAGGGAAGAAGCATATTTCAATGGTGTTTCTTTTTTCAAAAGTTTGAGAATATTTAACTTACTTCTTTTGCAGGGAAATCAAAATGGAAAGCAAATATTGAAGGTTATTTGTGAATATGATAATGGCAGCGAGGAAGTAAAAGAAGTGCCGATTTATGTTTATTATCTTTCCTTGGATATAGTTTCTCCAACTTTTATGAATCCTTTGCTGTCTTATATAGGGGATTTTTTTTATAATGTGGAATTAAGAGCATTGATAAATAGCAATCCTATTGATCAGGCACATTTACAATCTGTAAAGCTTTATCTTGTGAATGAAAGCACATCAAAAGCAATTGAAAACATTTATTATTATTTGGATGAGAGCAGGGGTGTTTTGAAAGTTGTGGGTAAAATACCTTATGGACTTGCAGAAGATACTTACGATCTTAAAGCAGAAGTAATCTATGTAAATGGAAGCAATTCTTTTACTTTAATAGATACAGAATCTGAATGTGTGATTGTGAAAGCTCCTATTTCTGTGGAAATGTTAGAACCAACTTCTGACATAGAGCTGAAAAGTTCAGAACAAATTTCTTTAAGATTTAGGGTTTATGAGAAAGGAGAGATTACACGCGAAATAAAAGAAGACAATTTAAGAGTTTATTTAGACGATAGAGAAGTTGCCATAGATTCCTTTTCTAGAGAAGATGATGTTTATGAAGTAAAAATTACTTTGTTAAAGCCTTTGGATATTGAGGACTATAAAAAAGCTTTATTTTTAGAAATTCATGATTATAGGCATTATCCTTCTTTTAAATATAAAATAGCAGATGTGTATTATGTGGTGAAAGTTCAAGGAAGCAGTGTTACTCCTGATGGAAAAGTGTTAGATACCACTATTTACTTTTTTGGTGAGAATATTCAAAAATTTGTGAAAAGTACTTCAACAGGACATTACGAGACTTATCTTCCTCCTGGAACTTATACTTTAGAGATAAAGATTCCTGATGCTTATGCTAAATATGAAGGTGTGATTATAGAAGAGAATGTAAATGATTTATTAAGGGTGGCGGTTCTTTCTCCAAAAACCAGGTTTAATGTTGCGAAAGGGCTTTATTTAGAGTTATTGTTGCCTTCTTCTTCAAATTATCTGCGGATTTATTATTCTGACCGCTATATTTATAATGAAAAGAATTTAGCGGTGTTTTATTGCGAAGCATGGGATTTTATAAATAACAAGTGTAAAGGAGATCCGGAGGACATTACAAAAGAAGTTAACATAAATATTAGAAGCAATTATGTAGAGGTTTGGAATAGAAGCGGTGCATTTCTAATTGAAGAAAAGCTGTATGCTGTAATAGAAGCATCTGCTGAAAAACAAAATTATTTTGTGGGTGATAAAGTAATAATTACAGGGGTTGTTAGAGATATTAAAGGAAATGGTTTGAAAGGTATTGATGTTTATTATGAAGTTGAAGGTTATGATATTGAAGGAAAGGTAACTAGTGAGGAGAAAGGAACTTTTGAGATTTCTTTTCCTGCACCACTACCTAAAACCAATAAGAAAGTTAGCACTATCAAAGTAAAGCTTTATTTAAAAGAGAAAGATATAAGTAGTGAACCAATAACTGTTTCATTTAATGTAGAAAAAAGAGCTAAATTAGTTGTAAATGTTGATGATGTTGTTAAAGTTAAGCCAGGAGAGAAGAAAATCATACCTATTGAAGTTATGAATGGAGGAGACTTAATCTTGACAAATATAGAATTTAGAGTAGAAGGCATAAAAACAGATTGGTATACTATTTCACCTGCTTTAATAGAATCTTTAAAGCCAGGAGAATCTAAAAAAGTGAGTTTTGTTGTAAATATTCCGGCAGATTACTGCCAGAATATAGATCCAGGATTATGTAAGGAGTATTATTTTGTAAATATGCGGGTTAAGTCTGAGGAAATAAGAGAAGATGTGTCTTTTACTTTGAAAATAGATACTTCTCTCTTTAATAATTCAGCTAGCTCTTTGGAAAAAAGTAAAGCCCATACAGAAAAATCAGGTATTGTATTGAGCAAATATACTGGAAAATTCGTAGAGCAGATAAATAACAATGTTAATGTATGGATAATTATTGGATTTTTTATTGCAGCATTTATTCTCATAACTATTAAAAAAAGAAGGAAAACCATGCGAAGACCAATAAATAGAGCAAATTTTTATAAAAGTTTAAAATAAGCTTTCAAGATAGGGGAGGGGGTTTTATGAAAAAAGTTTTATTAT
>JAADEF010000053.1 GCA_013153555.1 Candidatus Nanohalarchaeota archaeon
CATAATAGTGATTAGAGGTAAAGACTACACACTTTACAAAAAAACTTACGAAAGAATAATGAGTAGAGCAAAATATCTCTCATCTCCTTCCTCTATACTTCACATCTTTTTAGATGTGATCGTTGATAATTTACTTATTGAAATAGATAAGCTGGATGATGAAATAGGGATGATAGAAAGCAAGGTTTTAAAACAAGAAGAAAATGTGCTTGAAGATATTTATGTGCTTAAAGATAAAATCATAACGCTTAGAAGGTTGCTTCTTCCTATGAAAGAGGTTGTTTATGGATTATCTAAACACTCTAAATTCATCTCATCTAAGCAGGTTATGTATTTTAGAGATATTTACGAACACCTTGTGGTAGCAATAAATCAACTGGATTTGTTTAGAGATGCCACCACCAACCTTATTGACCTAACTCTCTCCCTTTCCCAACAAAAGCTTAATGAAAACATGAAAATACTTACCGCCATAACCACAATTTTTCTTCCTCTAACCCTCATCACAGGAATCTACGGCATGAATTTCAAACACATGCCCGAATTAGGTCATCCTTATGGGTATTATTTCACATTAATAGCTATGTTTATTATAGGCAGTGTGTTATTTTACATATTTAAAAAGAAAAAATTTATTTAAACAGCTCCTCGCTAAGTACTTTGCTCACAAACCTCAGATCAATAGGATTTTTCAATACAATAAAAACCTCTTTTCTCAAATCCTCTTTATCTAAATCTTCTATTTCAAAATCATCCACATATTCGCTGTTTTTAAGCATTTCTTCTAATTCCTTTTTAGGTTTATTAATCAAAACGCTTATAGTTGTTACCAGTACTGCTTTACTTTCTGCAATATTTGCATCTTCTGCTCCCTTAACCATCACAATCACCTTAACAAAATTAAAAATAAAAAAGAATTAAGATTTTAAAATATTTATTCAATTTCTTTTAACCTTTCTTCACTTTCCTCTTTACTTTTGTCCTCTCTCTTGTTAAATTCAACTAGCTGTTCTTCAGTTAAAAGCAAAGACACGAATGGATCAATTTCTGGCTTTTTCAAGAAAGAGCTCAACAATATTTTTCCAGTGTAATGGCGCCTTTTAAATTCCCAAAACATGTAAAAATCAGGAAACCTTGATTTTATGGATCTATATGCATAACCATATTTACTTTCTTTTAATGGGTTTTGCTCTAAGAAAAACCACCCTTCTTCCTCGCTTATCAAAATCCTGTAAAGAAGGGATCCCTTCTTTGTCCTTACTAACTGCAGTTTCACATCTCTTTCTTCTAGTACTTCCATGCTCTCTACCTCCTTGAAGCAAAATAATCAATGCATGCAGGTGCATTAACTCCTGCCTCACAAACAAAAGCTAAAATATCTTCTGCATTTCCCTGCGTTATGATAGTGGAGTTATTAGCAGTTAAAAGCTCTATTTTAGTTTGGTTGCTTTCAATATAATAAATGATAAGGTAGGGATATAAAGAACTTAATCTTTTAGCATATTCTTCCAGCAAATCATAGCACTGCAAACATTGAGCATCATGATAAAATAACAAAACAGCAATGTTTCTGTCCAACAAATAATTTATCTGCTCTTGGCTTGGCCGTTCATCATTCACAAATTTTTTAGGAATCTCTAAGGATTGATAAGGTGTTTTATAAAATAATGCCATACCTATGCTACTTCCCACAAATAACAAAGTAACAAACCATACAGCTATCTTTGCTTTAGTTATTTTTTTGGTGGTCATTGTCACCCTCTTGAGCAGCAATTATAGTTATTATTTTCTTTTTTATTTTTTTATAATTATCGCGAAAATAATGTTTAAGCTTATCGTCGCTAAGCCTCAATAGATCATTTGCATCAATCACATTTTCCTTTTCAAGCAGTTCCTTTCTAATAGATGGCTTAATATTGAAAAGAGTGAGAGGATAAGCTTTGTATTTTTCAATGAGGTGGTTTATTCCTTTATTAGGAGGGTAGTTCCATCCTAACAAATAAACTCGTTTGCATTTAGAATATTTAATGGCATGATAAGTAAATTTTGTATTAGTTACAACCCATGCTTCTTTCACATCTATGCTATTATGCCTGCGATGAGCCTCTCTAAAATCCATTAATCTTGCCCATTGACGCATCACCACACCCAAATTAGTAAGCTTTTTTTGTTTGTAATGGTGTTTACATTCAACAATGCCGTAGCCTTTGTTATTTCTGAGAAGAACATCTATTTCGTGATCTACGCAAAATCCTTCGGGATGAGGATATGGACTGCGCTGAGCATCATAACCCAAATAAGTAAAAAGTTTCGCTACAAAATGTTCAAATTCGTGAAATTCTGGATCCAAGAGTGCAAGCGCATCTTTTAAAGGATATTTTATGTATACCTTTTCGACTTTGTATTTTCTCAGCTTTTCTTTAACTTTTTTCATTATCTCCTTAGTTGTAATGCCGTCATAAATTTCGTTTTCAACTTCTGAAGCAATCTTTTCTGCAAGTTCATAAGTTGCGCCTGCACGCATACAGCTTTGCATAATTTTGCTTTTATCAAAATAATCTACACTCCCATCATTCTTAACAACTTTAATTACCATAGTTTTCCCTCACAATAATGGTGCGGTAAGGTGCATCCATAAGAACATAGCCCATCTCTTCAAACTCTTTTCTAATTTTATCCGCTTCATCGTATTTCTTCTCTTTACGAAGCTTTTCCCGTAGCTTCATTTTTTTGTACACGTTATTATCTAAATTTAGAGGTTGAAGTTCAAAAGGCTGTAAACCCAAAATGTAGTTTGCTTTTTTCCAGAAATCATGTATGTTTTTTATATAGCTTATATAGCTCTGTTTTTCAAAGCTTTTCAAATTTTTATCTAATAATTCCATGGTTTTATGGAAAGCATCTATTTGTTCAAACAAAACCATAAATGCTTTTTCTGTGTGAAAATCATTTTCCAAAGTTTCTAAAAATTCGTCAAAATAGATTTTTTCTTTTAAAAGCTTATCACCTTCCAGCACATCAGCATCGTGAGAATCTATGAACCACAGCTCATATGACAGCCTTTTCAAAAAATTAAGAATTCTTATTTCTTTTGCCTTCGCATCTTCTAATGCCTTTTCATTATAATCAATATCCTTTCTGTAATGCGCACTTAGAAGAAATATCCTTAACTGTAAAGGAGTATATGCTTTCAAAGCATCTTTTAGTGCAACAAAATTCTTTAAGCTTTTGCTCATCTTTTCTCCTTTAATATTTACAAAATGCACATGCATCCAATACTTAGCAAAAGGCTTACCCGTAGCGGATTCGCTTTGTGCAATCTCATTTTCATGATGGGGAAAAATTAAATCTTTTCCTCCGCCGTGAATATCTAATGTTTCTCCTAAGTAATGCATACTCATGGCAGAACATTCTATATGCCATCCTGGTCTTCCTAACCCACAGCAGTTAGATTCAAAAACAGTTCCTGCCAATTCATCATCTTTTTTAGGAAACTTCCATAAAGCAAAATCCTTCACATCCTTTTTTTCAGGATTAGGTTCTATTCTATGCTTATTTAATTCCTCTAAGTTTTGATGAGATAGCTTCCCATACTCTTTAAATAAAGGCACATGAAAATAAATGCCATCTGAGATCTCATAAGCAATACCTTTTTCTTTTAAAATTTGAATGAGCTTATCAATTTGCCTTATATGATCGCTTACTTTTGGTTCTTTCCATGGATCCAAAACATTAAGACGCTTTAAATGTTTTTTATAACTGCGCATGTAATGCTCAGCAATTTCTTTATAAGTTTTATTCTCTTTAATTGCTTTCTTAATAATTTTATCATCTACATCTGTTATGTTTCGTACATACTTAACATCATAACCCTTAAACAAAAAAAACCTATGCACTACATCAAAAAACACGGCAGTACGAGCATGGCCTATGTGAGCTTCATCATAAGGAGTAATTCCACATACATACATTTTAACTTCTTTAGATTTTTGAGGTAAGAATTCCTCAATTTTCTGGCTTAATGTGTTGTATATCTTCATTACCCCACCTTTCTTTTATCATTGCAAATAGAGAAGAAAGCAGTATGCTATAAAATACCAAAGAAATGGCTACATTTAAAATGCTTTCTGGCGCACCATACTTCAACATCATTAAACTTAAAATTACTACGCCTATGCCCTTAGGCATGAAAACGGCAGGAAACCATTTTTCTTCAAACTTAAATAAAGAAAACATAATATATCTCACAGCAGCAATAGAAATCAAAATACTTAATGAAATAATGGTGGTGGTTAAATCAAATTTCCAAAGCAATCCAACCATCACAAAAAACAAAACTTTTAAAACAAAAGAAAGCTGTTCTGTTGATGAAAAAATAGTTTTTCCTACTAATTTTTTAGAATAATCCATCTTAAAAGACTTTGAAATTGCAGAAATATTACCTAATATCAGCCCAAAAATAAAAATTGCTATGGGTGCTGATCCGCCATAATACTGCATAAACCAATAAAGTATAAAAATATAAGCCAATGTCAGCAAATACTTATAATTGCTAAACACTTCTGTATTCTCTATTTTGCTAAGCACGCTTAACCATACAAATGCTGCAACAGTTCCAAAAACAATAGCTATAGATGCGCTTGAAAGCATGTTTTTTATGATGAGGTTAAAAGTTTCAGTGCTTATTTCTTTTTGCTGTTGCATATATAGCAAAAAGGTAATTACAAACAAAATGCTCAATGCATCTGTTAAAGTTGCTTCTATCTTAAAGAAGTTTTTTAATGACTCTTTTATTTTGAGTTTTGAAAGCAAGGGATAAGTGACGATGCTTGCGGTGCCTGTAATGAGAAAAGAAAAAGAAAGCAGAGCAAAAGTGTTCATATCAAAAATCTTTGAAATTTTTAATCCAGCAAATACAACTAAACTGCTCACAATATAAATAAGAGTTGCTATGCCTGCGGATTTTTTAAAATCCCTAAAAAAGCTTTTTAGGTTAAGATTAAGACCACCTTCAAAAATAACTATTAGTAAGGCAAAAGTTGTAAAAAGCTGTGTAAAAAAGCTTTGAAGTATTTGTTCAGAAGTAAAAAGCTTTAATCCATGAACGCCCATGGCTATGCCCGCAAGTATAAGAATTAAAACATCAGGTAAACCTGTTTTGAGAAATATGTACTCTGCAACAGTTCCTAAAATTAAAATTAATGATAAAATAAGCAGTACTAATTCTGTGGTTAAGCTCATATTAAGAATATAAGAACGTTAAGTATATAAAGCTTAAAGGAACTGCCGTAAATTATAAAACAAAGGTATTTTAAAATTATTTAAACCATATAAGGTATAAGGGATGATTACATTCAGCCTTGTCTGAGTAGTGATGTAAGATGGGCGGTATGACCTTCTTTTTTGCTGTTTCTCTTTCTTTTTATGTGTTAATAATCTTAGCTTTATACAGCGCTTATAAAAACAAGAGATTTGTTGTTTTTTTTATTGGGTTGGTGATGGCAGGAATAATAGGATTAGCATTGAAGTACAGCTTGCAAATACCTCGCCCATCTTACGAATATTTAGGTATTAACAAATGGGATAAATATGCCTTTCCCAGCATGCATGCACTGCTTTCTTTTTATGCAGGTGCATACTTGGGTATCTTTGGGCTAATATGGGCCGGGTTAATCGCATTAAGCAGAGTAATTTTACAAGTTCACACCACTATGGATGTGTTAGCAGGATCAATACTTGGTTTAACTCTTTTTTATTTTTTTAAAAATGCAGAGCCTTCTCATTTTTCCAAAAAAGAAGTGGTTAGAAAATTCATACACCTATTTGTAGGGGTCATACTTTTTTTAGCAATGTATTACTTATCATGGTTAGAATTTCTAATAGTGGGGATTAGTTTATTAGCGGGGTATGTCATTGCAGTAGTTTTCCCACTTACCAAACAACTTTATAATTATGTTAAAAGAAAAGAAAAAGATCTTTCACCTGTTGCATTAATATTAAGCATAATATTATCATATCTACTGTTTGGAAAAAATCCTGCATTAGCAGGAAGCATAGCAGTCATAGGAGATGGCATAAGTCCTCTAATAGCCATCATTATCAACAGCAAAAATCCGAGAAGTTTAAGAGCTGCATTTCTTACTTCTTTGCTGGTTTTTGCAGGTATTTACTATTTGTTTAAAAATATATTACTGGCAGTAGGTGTTAGCATCATTTTTTTAGTAATTGATTATTTCAATGATAAATGGGAAGATAACATAATTCTTCCTTTGGCAATAAGTTTAGTAACTTGGTTATTTTACTTATTAGTACTGTCATAAATAAAGATAAATGCTACGAATAAGCCATACATTAAACAAATAATGACTTAAATCTTCTTTTGAAGAATTTACTATTTGCACATCTAATGCCAGTAATTGCTTATCATATCCGTCTTTTGGCGGGTTTATTAAAAACATCATGCTTCCAATATTCATGTTTTTAATTATTTTATCGTTTTGATGTTTCTTATAACTAGTCAGTATTTCCTCTTCACTAAAATATATTTCTTTTGGAAAAAGCAAATGAAGTACGCATCTATAAATCTCGTCTGGAGGGGACTGTTGTTTTTGTATTAAAAGAACGCCTTTATACTTCTCGTTGGTAAATGTCTTACCTTCAAGAGCGTAAAGCTCTCCCTCTTCGTATTTTATTTTACCCACGATTTGCACATATTCTTTTAAATTTTCTGGAATTGTAATGCTCTGACTTGTAATACGCATAAAATAATCTTATTTAGAAAATTTTAAAACAATATTAAGATTAAGCAAAAAGCAAATGAAGCAACTTTTTAAAAACTACAACTAAATAAAACATTATGGAGTTTTATAGTTATGAAGAGCTTTTAGAAAGGGCTTATAAAGCGTTGCCTGAAAGAAGCGAAGAAGCAGAAGAAAGATGGGAAGCGCCAAGCTTAGTATCTATGATAACAGGTAATAGAACCTTTATCAAAAATTTTGTAGAAGCATGTAAGCACATAAGACGTGAAGAAAAAGAGGTAATGAAATATTTATTGAAGGAATTAGGTACGCAAGGTTATTTAGAAAGTAATGTGTTAGTGCTGTTGGGTAAATTCCCTAATAAAACCATTAATGATAAGTTTCAACGCTACATAAAGTACTTTGTAATGTGTCCTATATGCGGAAAGCCAGATACACACATAATTAAAGAAGGAAGGTTAAAATTCATAAAATGTGAAGCATGCGGTGCTCGTAACCCTGTGCCTCAAATTTAAATTACATATCTGCCAAAAAGAGAGAAAAGCAATAAAAACAAAACCATTCCAAAAAATATTTTTTGCATTTTCTTTTTTCTGATATATTCTTTTACCATCAAACCTCCATCAAAAGGAACAAGAGGTAAAAGATTTGCAATACCTATACCCAAATTAAGTATAAAAATCCATTTAAATAAATCTGCCAAATAAACCAAAGGATAAAACCACATGCTTTTCAAAGAATACAAAGGCATAACTCCGCCTATACCTATAAATGCCTGAGAGCTATTTTCAGGAGAAGAAGTAAGCATAACTTCGTAAGTTTTATTGTCAATGGTTAAGAAAATTGTATCGTTAGGATGTTTAGAGGATAAATAATTAATAAATTGGCTGAAATTATGGAGGGTTTGGTTATCTATGGCCGTTATGGTACCGTTTTGAGGAATTATGCCATATGCATGTGAGGTGTTAAACACATAGCTATAAGAAATTCCTTCAAAAGAATAAATGTTAAGCCATGAAGATGCGTGCATCATTAAAAATAAAAGCACACCAAACAATGTGGCGGTTAAAAAATTTGCAAAGCTACCTGCTGCATACACCCTTAGCTTTTTCAATCGCGGTGCTTTTTGTAACTGCTTTTCATCTGGTTCAGCAAACCCTACAGGCATTATGGCGAAAAGCCCGTAACCCAAAGATTTTACTTTAATTCCATTAGCCAAAGCCACTACCGCATGAGCAAGCTCATGAACTACTACAATCACAGCCAAGCTAATTATCCATTTGTCAAAAGGCACAGTAAAAATAGGTAAATTATAACTTTCAGGAAGAGAAATAGGCAGAACCAACTGCAAAGGTGAATTCGCTATGGTATGTTGAGTGAGTTTAGAAAGAAGAATAGCCACGCTACCCGAGATCAACAAGCTTAATCCATATCCGCTCACTCCAAATAAAAAACTCATTACAAAAGAAAAAATGATTAAAAAATAAGGAATAGTTATTCCTTGAAACATGCTGTTAAGCCCTTGATAAATCATATCTAACTGCACAAAAAATAAATAAAATGCTAAAACATAAGCAACATACTGACGCTTATTTTTCACATCTTTTATGGCTAAAAAACCTATGCTCAGCACAATAGCAAAATCTGCCAGTAAGTTAATAACTTTATGATGCTTTTTTGCAAAGTTCTTCAACACCTCAATGCCTTTATCAGTTCTTCTCAAAAAAGCTATTCCTTCTCTTTTGAAATTCTTTCTTTCTATTACTGCCACAACAGCAATAAATATCAAAAAAATAATCCAATCATAATTCATTGCGATCCTCTCTTCAAAAACTCATACAGCAATCTAATACCATATCCTGTTGCTCCTGCTTCTCCTTTCCATGTATGTGTTTCAGTAAATGCAGCAGGGGTTATGTCTATGTGCGCCCACTTTATATTGGGTTTTATAAAATATTTTAAAAACATACCTCCGATAATAGGGGAACCCCAGGGTTTGGGAGATATGTTTTTAATATCTGCAAAATGGCTTCTTAGCTTTTCTTTATATATTTCGTCCCACAAAGGTAAATGCCAACATCTTTCTTCTATCCTCAACCCAATATTTTGCAAAGCGTGTGCTAATGCTTCATCATTACCCATAACCGCAGCTACTTCTTCACCTAATGCAATTAAAGAAGCACCAGTTAAAGTTGCCAAATCAATTAGATAAGTTAAGTCAAAGGTTTCTTGAAAATACCATAATAAATCAGCAAGAACAAGCCTTCCTTCTGCATCTGTGTTGCCTACTTCTACGGTTTTACCAGATAAACTCTTTATAATATCTCCTGGCTTATATGCATCCTCGCTAATCAAATTCTCAGCAAATACTGCAGCACCAACCACATTAACTTTAAGACCTGCTTTGGCTACTGCATAAACCGTATAAATAGATGCAATTGCTCCTGCCATATCATACTTCATATATTCTATCCATCTTAACTTATAATTATATCCCCCGGCATCAAATATAATTCCCTTGCCTGCAATGCCTACTGGTTTCTTATCTTTCACAGGCATATATGATGCGATAATAACGCAAGGGTCTCTTTTACTCCCCCTTGCCACATAATTAACTAAACCCCAATCTTTAAGCTCTTGTCCGCATAAAACTTTTACATTAACATTTCCCACTTTTTTTAAATCATCCTTTAATTTTTTAACTAATCTCGCAGGGGTTTTTTCAGTAGGTGACGCATTTAACATCTGTTTAGCTTTAACAACTGCATCTATTTTTGCATCAATCTCTTTTAAAAAAGAAGAATCACGTTTATGCAAATATCTTAAAATAACATTTCTTAACTCTTGTTTTTTAGAAGAATATGTTGCTAACATTGCCAATTCGGAAATAACTTGTACTGTGGAAGAATCTGTAACAAGATTATCAACAATAAGTTCAGAAATTTCATAATTAGAAGCTAAATATCTAGAAAGGGAAGCATACGCTCTATAAAGAAGCGCTTCGTTTCTTTTATTTGAAACTTTTTTTATCACATAAACTTTATGTTTAAGAGGTACTTCTATGATGCCTTGATTTTCCTCAAAACTTTTTTTAAGCTGGATAATGTTCCTTAAATTTGAAAGCAGTTCTTTATCCTTCAAAAAATTTAAATCTTCTATCTTTTCCATCACAACCCCTAATACAGCAGGTTCTTTATTAATAAGGCATCACCCTCTAAATTAGGAGATTCGCTTATAGCAACCCCTTTTATTTTAAAATCTTTCCATGCTTTTGCCATATCTTCATAATTTAAATCACTTTCTAGATATT
>JAADEF010000032.1 GCA_013153555.1 Candidatus Nanohalarchaeota archaeon
AGTACTTAAAAATTTTGTGGTGCGAAATTTTAAAAGATTTTGAATAATTTTTTAATCACTAATCCTTACTTCTATGTCGAGTTAATTATTTAAAACTTCTTTTAAAATCATTATAAAGTGTAAGAGGTGATTATGATGTCAAGAGTAGAAGAGATGGTTAATAAGATTAAGCAGTTAGCTCAACAAAAAAGCAAAATAAGGAACATGGGTATTGTGGCGCACATAGACCATGGTAAAACTACTTTGTCCGATAACTTACTTGCAGGTGCAGGAATGATATCTGAAACTTTGGCAGGATCACAACTTTTCATGGATTTTGATGCTCAAGAACAAGAGAGGGGTATTACTATTTATGCAGCTAATGTTTCTATGGTTCACAATTATGAAGGGGAAGATTACCTCATTAACATGATAGATACACCAGGACACGTAGATTTTGGAGGAGATGTAACAAGAGCTATGAGAGCAGTGGATGGTGTAATAGTTGTTGTTGACGCGGTTGAGGGTGTGATGCCTCAGACAGAAGTTGTACTTAAACAAGCACTTAAAGAAAGAGTTAAACCTGTTCTATTTATTAATAAGATGGATAGGCTTATCAAAGAACTTAAACTCACTCCTGAACAAATGCAGGAAAGATTGGTTAAAATTATTGCTAATGTTAATAATTTAATTGCTAGATATGCACCTGATGAATTCAAGAAAGAATGGCAGGTTGATGTGCAAAGCGGTAAAGTTGCCTTTGGTTCAGCATATAGGAAATGGGCTTTATCTCTGCCTTATATGCAAAAGACTGGAATAACTTTTAAAGATATTATTGAATATACTAACCAAGGTAAGGAAGAAGAACTTTCTAAGAAAGCAAGAGTTCATGAAGTTGTTTTAGATATGGTAGTAAAGCATTTACCTTCTCCTGATGTTGCTCAGAAATACAGAATTGAAAAAATATGGACAGGAGATATAAACAGTGAGGAAGCTAAATACATGATTAATACTGATGATAAAGGTCCTTTGATCGCTGTTATAACTAACATAACTTTTGATCCACATGCAGGAAGTATTGTTACTGCGAGAATTTTTTCAGGTACTTTGAGGGAAGGTCAAGAAGTTTATGATGTTAATAACGGCAAGAAAGGCAGGGTTCAACAAGTGGGAGTGTTTATGGGACCTAAAAGGATTGCAATGGATGCAGTACCTGCCGGAAACATAGTTGCTATTACTGGTTTAAGTGAAGTTTCATCAGGAGATACTATATGTGATCCAGGTATAAAAATTGCTCCATTTGAAGAAATTAAACATGTGTTTGAACCTGTGGTTACTAAATCCATAGAAGTTAAAAATGTTAAAGAACTTCCTAAAATTATAGAGATCTTGAAGCAAAGAGCGAGGGAAGACCCAACTATTAAAGTGAAAGTATCAGAAGATACAGGGGAAATTTTGGTTTCTGGTCTTGGAGAACTACACATCGAAGCAAAAATAGAGAGATTCTTAAAAGATAAAGGATTTGATATTGTGGTTTCACCACCTATTGTTATTTATAAAGAAGGTGTGCTTAAAGAATCTCGCATATTTGAAGGTAAATCACCTAACAAGCACAACAAGTTTTATATCAAAGTAATGCCTTTGGAAGAAAAGGTTCAAGAGCTTTTAAGGGCAGGAGAAATACCACAAGGTAAAATAAGAGATCAAGATAAGCAATGGGTTGCTCAAAAGTTGATGGATGCAGGAATGGACCAAGAAGAAGCTAAACGTTTAATCTACACAAGAGCGGATAATGTTCTTTTGAACATGACAAGAGGTATTGTGCAGTTAAATGAAGTGATTGAACTTATTATGGAAGCAACTCGTCAGGTAGTGGATGAAGGACCGTTAGCAGCAGAACCTGTGATGGGATTAAAGGTTATGCTGATGGATGCTAAATTACACGAAGATGCAATTCACAGAGGGCCTTCTCAAGTTTATCCTGCTGTGAGAGTTGCTATAAGAAACGGTATGATTGATGCACAAGCCAGGCTATTTGAACCTAAACAAATTTTGAGAATAGATACACCCGGCGAGTACATGGGAGATGTTATTAAAGAAATACAAAACCGCAGGGGTCAAGTAATGGAAATTAATGAGGAGGAAGGTACTACAGTAATTATTGCAAAGCTTCCTGTTGCAGAGATGCAAGGATTTGAAGGTGCGTTGAAATCTGCAACAGGTGGTAAAGGATTCCAATCTTTGATAGATGTTGTGTATGAGAAATTACCCGAAGAACTGCAAGAAAAAACCATAATGCAGATAAGGCAAAGGAAGGGTATGCCTTTAGAAATGCCGAAGATAGAAGAGGAGTAATTTACTTTTTTTAAATTCTTCTTTTATATTATTTTTTGGTGAGGAGGTGAATATCATGAGTGTGGAAGAACTTGTTTCTTTATTAGAAGAGTTAGCAGAAGACCGAAAAATTCCAAGAAATGTTAGAGCCATGATTGCTGAGGCAGTAAGTGCTATAAAAGAGGATAGTGAAGAAAGCTTAAAAGCCCGAATAACAACTGCTATAAGCATACTGGATGAGGCAAGTACTGACCCAAACCTACAACAATTTTCCAGAACAGAAATATGGAATGTTGTGAGTATGCTTGAAAGCTTTTTACAAACCTTGGAAGAGGAAGGATGATATGGATCGTTTGATGCATCAAGAACATATTCATGCTAAAAAGGGAAAAGTTTATTTATTTGAATTAAAAGTCATAGAAAATTTTTCAAAAGAATTGATTGATTTTTATAGTCGTCTTTTTAATTTAGGATTTTATGAGAATAAAAGAATAGATGTTTCTCAGAATTTAGATTTTTTAGAAAAAATGCATAAAAAATATGTAATTCCTTTTAAAAACTTTTTCAAAGACATTTTACCTTTTTCTTCTTTATGGCTTAATATTTTAGTATTTCCTATTTACCAATATTATAATAGAAAAAGTAAATCAAGAGATTATGATTATCGTGGATATGTGGAGGATTTGGAAAAAGCTTTCAAAATTTATTTAATTAACGAATCCACTTTTTTAGAAGTTTCTGAGATTGTAAGAGAACCACTACTTGCTTATTTGAGGGATTTTTATGAAGTGTTAAATGAGGATGAGGAGGATTTTAGAAAAAAAATTCATTCAGCGGGAGATCCCATACAGGAAATTATCAATTATCAGAAGGATATAGCTGAATGTGAAGCTGGATTAGACAAATTAAAAGAAAAATATACGGCAATTCAAAAAATTTTAAATGAGATAACGCATTCAGATGTTGTTGATATGGAAATTTATAAATTCTATGGATCTATACAAACAAACTTAGAATATAAAATGAGTTCTTTAGAAAAAAGGATAAATGCTCTTTATGATATTATTCCAACTTTAGATGATCAACGATTTAAAATTTTAACTTCTTATTCTCATGCTTTGGATCATCTTCAAAAATTGATTCATTTACTAGGTGGAAAAACCAATGATCATCTTCCTCTCTATAAATCTAAGGTTCAAGGTTCTCAGGATCGCGAGGAAGTAGCGTAGCTTCTCTCACATTTCCTAATTTAAGGGCTTTTTCTATTACTCTCTCTATACCCATTCCAAAACCACCGTGAGGTGGCATCCCGTACTTAAAAAATCTCAGATGGTCAAATTTTTCAGGATCTAATCCTTTTTCTTTCATGTTTTTTGCTCTTTCTTCGTATCTATGTTCTCTTAACCCGCCTGATGTTATTTCTAATCCTCTAAACAGTAAATCAAATGAATGAGTGAGTTCAGGATTGTTTTCATGCCTCATTAAGTAAAAAGGTTTTTTCTCAAATGGAAAATCAATTACAAAAATAAAATCAGAATCGTATTTTTCTAAAGCATACTCACCTAGTTTCCTCTCCGCTTCAGGAGTTAAGTCATGTTTTTCAAGTTCAGCGCCTTTTTCTTTAGCTATTTGCTGAGCTTCTTCAAAACTAACCACTGGTATGGTTTTGGGTATTTTCACAGAAATTTGAGCTTTTTCAAAAGCATAAGCGAGCATCTCTCTTTGAAGTTCTAAAAGATCCTGCATGTTATCTGTTACCATTTCAACATCAAAACTCATGAATTCTGTGAGGTGTCTTGTAGTGTGGTGTGGTTCAGCTCTATATACAAAGCCCAAGTCATAAACTTTGTCCATGCCAGAAAGAAGTACCGATTCTTTATAAAGTTGAGGGCTTTGAGCTAAAAATGCTTCTTTATCAAAATAAAGTACAGGGAAGTAATCTGCCCCACCTTCTGTGGCTTCTCCTGTAATACGGGAAAAGAACAATCGTGTGAATCCTTGCTGATGCATAAAATCTTCTAATGCTTTAACAAATGCCGATTCTTTTACAAATATTTCTTGAATTTCTGGCCTTCTTAAATCTAAAAAGCGCCACTTTATTCTTTTATCTAAGTTAGTTTCTACCTTTCCTGAAATTTCAATAGGCAATGGGGTTTCA
The DNA here is from genome assembly GCA_013153555.1 of Candidatus Nanohalarchaeota archaeon. Lineage (GTDB taxonomy): Archaea > EX4484-52 > EX4484-52 > EX4484-52 > JAADEF01 > JAADEF01. The sequence goes on from JAADEF010000032.1 coordinate 4,472, forward strand.
GCTTCATTGATTATAGTTAAAGTTTCAGCCAGTATTTCTTTTCCACCTGGTGCTTTTTCGTTTTTACTCACTTTTCCTTTGATTTGAATAAAGCTTTCTCGTGCAACTTTTTTTGCTTTTTTGAATGTTTCTTCATCTAATTGATTCTTTTTAAATACTGCTTGAATTTCTCCTGATCTGTCATAAACTATTAAAAATATGAGCTTTCCTAAATCTCTTTTTTCTTTCAAAAATCCTGCTATGGTTTCTTCACTTTCTTTTAAATCTTTTATGTAATTGGTTCTTATCATTTTCTCCCTCTGTTTTCAAAAATTAAAATATATATTTGTTAAATCTTTAAATATATTTTATGGGTTTTTTAGGTGGAGGCTCTTCATCCACTGAGCAGAGCACCTATTATGTGGAGAGAGTTAGTACTGGTGTTATAGGATTAGACGATAAAATAGAGGGCGGATTAGTTAAAGGATCTGTTAATTTAGTGGTGGGTAAGGCAGGTACAGGCAAAACTCAGTTTTGTAGTTCTTTCATATATGCAGGAGCGAAAAATGGCGAACCCGGACTGTACATAACTACTGAGGAAGCGGTTGATGCCATAAAAGAAGACATAAGAGCTATGTTTAATTGGGATTTTAATGAGATGGAAAATTTAGGATTGATAAGATTTGTTTCCATTAAGCCAGTCATACCTGATAAATCAACAACTATGGATGTTACGATGGTGACTCGTTCTTACATTCTTAATGTGATTAATAAGATTTCAGTTGCAGTTAAAGAGTTAGGAGCTAAAAGATTGGTTATAGATTCTATTTCTGTTTTAGAAATGTTCATAGATGATAAATATTTGGCAAGAGTTGCTTTGATGAATTTAACTGATAAGTTACGCCAATTAGGTGTTACTACAGTTATGAGTGGAGAAATACCTGAAACCTCTGAGGGATTGAGTGGGTCGGGCATAATAGAGTACTTAGTAGATTCTGTCATTAAATTGGATTTTGTGCCTGTGTCTGAGGAATTTAAAAGAACCTTGACTATTCGTAAAATGAGAAGGACCAATCATTCTACTTTGATCCATCCGTTTGAAATAACACGCGAAGGTATGAAGCTTATTGAAATTTAAATTATTTCTGCAAGAATACTATGCCTGCATAACCAACAACATTTTCTTTACTTCCGCTAGTATCTCCTGAATTTTGATAAAGGATTAGATCGGGTTCCCAGTTATTTTCAATGGCTAACTTTAATATTATTTTTATGCCTTCTTTTCCGCATGCATTACCTTCCTTCTCAAATCCTTCTAAATCTAAATTGAGTATGTGATTAATGGTGTTTTCGTCTATTTGTACTGCGGTATCGTAAGGATAATAATGACTTAAATCACTACTTACAATGAATGTAGTGTTTGCAATTATGCTGTTGAATTTATCTGCAATGTTTTTTATATTGGTAATTTTACCTGTTAACACAGGAAAAATAGAAAACTCATTGAAGTAGTACTGTAAAAAAGGAAGCTGAACTTCTAAGCTGTGTTCATGAGCAAAAGCATTATCAAAAGGTGGCAGATCTAATAGGTTTTGTACAGGCACTAATCCTAAGGGAGTCCTCCACATTTCATATGTGGATCCTGCAACATCATAAAATCCAAAATAGTGAGAAGGACCTATAAGAGTATAATGGTTTTTAATAGCAGAGTTAGCTTTCAAAGTTTGATAAGTTGCTGAAGCAACAATTCCTGAATAAATATAACCTGCATGAGGTGCTATTACTGCTTTTATAAGCTCTTTGTACTTTTTGACATATTTTTCAGCATGATTGTGCAGTTCTTCAAGTAATGCAATGAGTTCTTCTTTGCGTTTAGGATAAAACATACCTGCTACTGCCGGATCTCTTATTCTTGCCATACAACTAATATATGCAGAAATGTTTTTAAAATTGAATTTTATTTCATCTAAATATGGTAGATGTTGTTACTTTCTTTATAATGCTATTTGGTTTAGGTATTTCTTTTTGGAATGCTTATGCTACTGGTTACAATAGCGTGATTCTTCAATATTATAAAGGCAAATTCAAAGAATTTTTTACTATTGCTAATTCTTTTTCATTAGTGCTTGCTTTTGCAGGAGCAGCCTATTATCTTTCTTATTTTATTGCCTATATTATGGCATACTTGGGTAAGATTTCTTATGATGTTGTGATGCTAATTTCAGCATACAGCTTCGTGGTATTTGGAACTTTACTTGTTTTTACGGGAGTTGTTATTGCGATAGAATCAATTTTAATTGCATATCTTCGAAGAGATTTTTGGAGCATATTTGTTGCCATTTATAACAGCTTGGTATCGATTCTTAATTTATATACTTATTTTAATGCCATAGGAGACGCATATAACCTTATAAAAGGCTCAGGAGATGATGAAGACAGCAAAAATAAAGCATTAATGATTGTGCTTTTATCTGCAATTATATCTATTATTTTGGTGTATTTATTTTACAAGAAAGGTAAAGAAAAAGCTGAAAAGGAGATCTCTCATGTCAAAGGAGCCAAAGCATTATGATATAGAAGAAGCTTTTCGCAATTCTGATAAACTTATAGAAGAAATGAAAAAAGGAAAAATTTTCCTTTATCCTACTGATACGGTTTATGGTATTGGGTGTGATGCATCTAACCCTGAATGTGTAAAAAAAATTTACGAAATTAAAAAAAGAAAAGAAGATAAGCCTTTATCTGTTATTGCTCCTAATGAAGAGTGGATACTTAATAATTTTAAAATATCTAAACCTGTATTGCGACTATATTTGCCAGGACCCTATACTTTATTAGTTGAAAAGAAGGACCCTGCTTTTTTAAGGCACCTTTCCCCCAATAATAGGCTGGGCATTCGCATACCTGAACATTCCTTTACTTTGTTAGTAATGAAAGCAGGCATACCTTTTGTGACTACTTCTGCGAATTTGTCAGGCAAGGAAGCTCCTTCGTCTTTGGAAGAAGTAGAGGAAGAAATAGTAAAAAAAGTGGATTATGTTATAGAAGGACCTTGCTTTTTGGGTAAGCCTTCTACTTTGGTGGAAATAGACGAGAATATTAAAGAGATAAAGCGTTCGTAAATTTTTCTAGATCCTCTTGATGAACTATACCTCCTGCAGCTTTTTTATGACCGCTTCCATCAATGTTGAGGTCTGCTTTTAATTCTCTAACTTTTTTTCCCAGATCTAATTTTTCTTCACCTGCATATCTTAACGAGAATTTGATGTAATTATCTTCATAAGGCGTGCATACACATACTATTTTACCAAGATAATGTTTTTGAGACAATATGGTTGCGATTGTACCTGTGATTGCATTTTCTTCCATAGGAATGTTTACTATTACTGCTTTACCTTTTTCTTCAGCAGTATTTAAAGCTTTTTTAACATATTTTCTTAACTTTCTGCGATATATCTCGTAAAGCTCATATAGGTTTCCTTTTTCTTTAAGAATGAAATTAATAGCTTTCTTTATTTCATCTAATTTTACTGCAGCATTTATAAGACTAGTGTATTCTTTTAGCTCGTAAGTACTTTTAATGAGGTATCTTTTATCTATGATTTGAGAAAGGTATCCTTTCATTGCTAAATATGTTGCGAGCTTTATTTCTTCCCCTTTGGTGAGGTCCTTAATTGTTTTGTTGGGCGGTATGTGGAGCTTTTTCAAGATGTAGGTTGCATTTTCATCAGCACCTATTTCATCAAAAAAATATTCTAAATTTTTAGAAATTGGTTTAAGAGAATAACCAAATAAATTTATTCCTGTTTCTTCCTTTATTTGATTACGAAGTATGGCATTATTGAGAAATCTTTTATTTGGACCAATGAAAGGTTGGGAATCTGCAAAAGCAGAAACAGCAGGAATATAAAAGTACTGATGAAAGTGAGGATTATAAAAATTGTAAAATACCATGCCTGTTGCTGTTATTTCTTTCGACCCATCCAATCCTTCTAAATAAGCATTTATAATTTTTACATTTTTTAATGCGCTGATGTCTTTAAGTCCTGGAGGATGATGATCTATTATGACTGAATTGTGGAATGTTTTGGAAATTAATATTTCTTTTTGACTTCCAATATCTAAAAAATAATATTTATCGTAATGGCTGGTAATTTTTTGTTTAAGTTTTTCAACAAGTAAATGACTTGTGCAGGCAACATCTGCTTCTATGCCTTTTTGATGAAGATAAAGGAGCGTAAGTGAAGCAGATAATATGCCATCAGCATCTTTATGGCACACTACAAGCGCTTTTTTGACCATAAATATATATTTTTACGGGATATATATTTATGTGATACTTATGGGTTTATGGAGCTCCATAAATGAAAAAATATCCTCTTTATTTCAGAAGAAAAATTTTGAAAATAAAAATAAGAGTTTAAAAAATGATTCTTTTACAGAGATAAAAGGCTCTTTTAATGGTTCTCTGTATGATTTAATTAAAAAGCTAGAAACAAAACACAAAATTATTGAATTAGATTTAGAAAGAAGGCTTTTGGTTTTAGAAAATGAAGTGGAAAATTTAAGCAGTTTAATTTCTTCGTTAAAAGACATAGATGCTGCAAAAGAGGTGTTAGAAAACACCAAAGAAATAAAAGAAAAGCTTCGGGATTTAGAGGATTTGAAATATGTGGAGCATTTAGAGGTTGAAAATCTCTCAGAGAAGGTTAAACAACTTGAAGCCATTATTAATGAAATGAAGGAAGATTTTGATGCAGTTGAAGAAGCTATAAAAAATCTTCCTAATCTTAAAGATGCAGCAGAAATAGTTAAGAATGCAATGAGTAATGCAGAAAATTTAGTGAACGATTTGCAAGCAAAGATTTCTCTTTTAGAATCTTCTATGGTTAAGAAAGAAGAACTGGTAGAATTAAAAGATTCTTATGCTCTTTTAAAAGGAAGGCTGGATGTGCTTAACAAGGAATTAAAAGAATTAGCAGATGCGGTGAAAGAGCTTTCTTCTTCCTCCCAACAGATAAATGAGGAAGAGATTTTGAAGAAATTGGAAGTATTTTCTTCATGGGAGAAAAAGTTTAAGGAATATGAAGAAAAGTTAGAAAGATTGAACAGTAAAGTTAATGTAATAGCAGAGAATTTAGCTTTAAAAGAAAAGAATACAGAAGAATTTCTTGCTAAGCGATTAGAAAAGGCATTAAGGTTGGTTGAGTTTCAAATAAAAGAGTTGGAAAAGAATTATCAACATT
>JAADEF010000037.1 GCA_013153555.1 Candidatus Nanohalarchaeota archaeon
ACTGGCAAGGATATGAATAAACCTTATGAAGTGCATGTTGCTGATGGAGGAGGTTTGGCAGTAGTATTAAGCATAATTGTTGGCTCGTATCTTTCCTTAATTTTTGCAAAGGTATTTTGGAATTTTTCATTGTTAGGAGAAGTGGATGCGGTGTTTTTATCTTTTCTTCTCCTCTCCGTTGTTGGTTTTTTAGAAGATCTTACTAATCTTTTTAGAAATAAAGGAGGTAAAAAGATAGGGTTTAAACAAAAATATAAATTTCTTTTACCTTTGCCTGCCGCCTTACCTATCTTATTGGCAGTGATGGATAGAACTTATATTTTTGTTCCTTTTTTAGGTAATATAAATTTAGGTTTAGTTTATGCCTTGATTTTAGTTCCTGTTGGCATCATAGGAGCCAGCAACGCTACTAATTTACTAGGAGGATTAAATGGTTTAGAAGCAGGATTAGCATCTGTGATGTTTTTAGGTACTGCTATTTATTCTTATTTAAATGCAGCAAATATTACTTTCTTTTTATCTTTGTCAGTATTGGGAGGCGTATTGGGATTTTTAGTTTATAACAAGTATCCTTCAAAGATTTTTCCAGGTGACAGCTTTACTTATTTTGTTGGTGGTGCTTTGGCTGTTATTTCTATAATTGGAGATTTTGAATGGTTTGGTGTGTTGTTAATTGCACCCTGGTTCATTGAATTGGCATTAAAATGGAGAAGCAATTTTAAAGCAGAATCTTTTGGAAAAGTTAATAGAAAAGGATTATTGGTAAGACCTTATTCTAAAATTTATTCTCTTACCCATGTGTTTATGAATGAAAAAAGAGAAAATGAAATAGTGGTAAGGATGGTTTTATTATATGCAGTTTATGTGGCTGTGATTTTAGCAATATTTTTATATTAACTTCTTGTTCCTATATTATAATTATGAGGAAATGGATTGAGGACATTATTAGTCATTTAAAAGGAATGAGCTCTGTCAGATCTCATAAACATTCTCATAAAACAAAAACTTTATCTGAAAAAGAGATTTTTAAGTGGTTAGATCCTTCTAAAAAGCCTAAGTGGGATGAACTTAATCGCCCTATTGGTTATATTGTGGGTGTAACTCCTGGTTTTGCTTTGATTCAAAGATCTCCTGAAACCTTTAAGGATTTAGGTTTAATGAGAAAATACATGAAAGGTGGCTTATTTGGTTTTGAATTTGTACAGTTAGATTATGAAACTATTAGTGAGATAAATGAGAGATATTTACGAGAAATTATAGAGGAAGCAAAGAAATATCAGGGATTGGAAATAGGTATTCATGCTCCGGTAGCTGATCAATCAGCTGTTGATTTAGGGATTGCTTTGGCGAATCAGTGGTCTTTACATCACAGAACGATTCAGCGAACTGCTTATTCGTGTGGTGAAATTTTAGGTGCTAAATACTTTTTATTTCATTCTTCAAGCCAACCCCGTCCTAATATAGCCTTTGGTGTTTCTCCTGAGGAAAGATATGGTGCGAGAGGACAGCTTTATTCTTTTACAGGTATGAATTTGGGAAGGTGGATAAAGCAGGTAGATGGTTTATCTCCTACCGTTTTTGAAGGGCAAACATATGATCAATTTGTGGATCCGTGCTATCGTAAAAAATATAAAAATCCAGAAGGATTTTCTTTAAAGGATTATTTTCTTGCACGGCTTATGTATGTTCTTTTTGAAGTAAGAGGTTATAGTTTAGATCCTGAATTGGCTTTATACTTTTATTATCAAGAAACTTATAGTAAAGGTGTGGAAAATGCTAAGAAGGTAAGGGATGAATTGATTAATAGACATTTTGATCAAATAAAGAATCAAGTACTTGATCAAATTAATTCTAATATTGATAAACTTAATAATATAATTCAATTTTTCAAAAAATCACTTGAGGATCCTAACACTACTGCCGAATTCAAAGAGATTTTAAAGAATTTAATAAATGTCTTCGGAGGATTGCAGGAGAAAGCAAATGAGCTGTTAAATGCGATTACTAATATAGATAAATTTAGCGTAACTTATAGTGATGGAAGCTTTGAAGAAAGTAAAGAAATGAAAAAGATTATTGAAGATATAAAAGAATATTATATAAAAAACATTCAACGCATTTATAAGGAGTATTATGATCAATTTGTTAATATTGCTTCAGATTTAATTGGAATCTATGACAAAACATTTAAAGAAAAAATACGAAAAATATTAGAAGACATCATTAAAGGAGATTATGAGGGCATAGACGAATATGATCGGAGAGCTGTTAAAGCTCTTTATATTCTAGATTCTGGAAGAATTGATTTAGAAGAATCTTTTGAATATTGGACAGAGATAAAAGGAAGCGAGGCAGGAGAAGAGGTTGCATACATTGTTACTGCCAAATATATGTATGTTAGCAAAGATTATATTTGGATGAATATTGTGGGGTTGAATTACAGCAACGGCCTTAATGATGCTTATGATCCTGATGATGTGATTATAGCAACTAATTTGGGATTTAAGAAAATGAAAGATTTTTATCACTATACTTCTACAAAGGGAAATAAACCTTTTATTCATAGATTGGAAAAGTACAGCAAAGCATTTCAAGATTTTATATTAAATAAAGAGAAGCGCACTCCTTTGCAGATAGCAGAAGATATGGTTGCAGCTGTTGCAAGTAAATACATACAAGGACATTTGTTTGTAAAAGATGAATGGGCAATGGATACTTTACCAGAATGGCTTTATAAAATAGGAGCATTTGTTAGAGAGGATATGGTTCCTTTTAATAACGAGAGCGTATATGATTATGCGGAAAGGGGAGGAAGTTTTGGCAAGCCAATTCAGATTTTTGTTGAGACTGAGCAACCTGCTAATGATGCTATGGTAGGTAAATTGAGATTAATGAAAGGCAAGCATCATGTTATTTTGGTAAAAAGTATTGTTGAATATGCATCTAATCTATTAAAGAATCCTTCTCCTGATATAATTCCGCGATCTAAAGGACCTTATAAAGATATTTTTAGTTACAATATTGATTTTGAGCATTTAAGTGTTAATTTGATTGATCCAATTGAAGATGCTAAAAGTTTGGATGAAGGAGATGGCAAACACATTAGAATGCTTCATGTAAATGCTCCTAGACCGTATAAAGGACAGCATGGTCCTTTCTTTATGTTTTCAGATGAGCTTTATGTTATTTATGAGTGGATGTGGGAGTTACGTAAAAAAGGAATGAAAAATGCTTATTTTATAATGGAAATGGGATCTTATGGCATACAGCAAAGTGCATTAGCATTTAGAAAATTTGCTGCTGCGTTAGAACATGATATTCCGCCAGAAGAGCTTCCTGCGGAATTCTTCGGCATAGATGAGGCTTTGCTTGCAGAACAGCAAAGAGCATTGATAGAACATGCGTATGATCCATTAGAAGGTTTACTTCTTCAACCTGAGGAGAAGCATACCTTTTTAGGAAATGCAGCAAAAGAAAAAGGTAAATTAGGAGAATGGGCTAAAGAAGAATTAAGATAGATGAGCTTTTACTTCTAAATAGGTTTTCCAACTTAATAGCGGTTTTTTTATTTCATCGTCTTCAATTCGAGGACAAGCCAGATTAATAAAGGCTTCAACTTGTAAATAATCAAGATCTTGTTTGTTTATTTCGTTTTCTATTATCCAGGTAAGTTTTTTATTTTTGAATTCTTTTTCAACAGCTTTTTTTACAGGCTCTGCAAATGCCTTGTATTGACCTAACTTAGAACTTATAATTATACCTAGACTTTGAGCATTAGTTATAGCTGTGAAGCGCATAATTTTCTTTTTTTCTTCTTTTTCAATTTCTTTGATGCTTATGAGACGAGATTCTTGGGAAAAAGGATTAAGAGCTAAGATGGGCTTTTTAAAAACATAAAGACCTTTAAGATGGAATTTTCCATCTCCTATGTATGTTATATGGGGTAGAGAGGAAGCAGCATTAGCCACATGACATCCTAGTATTTGTCCGGGATAAGGAAGAAAATTATTAGAATGGAGTTGTATGTGTATGTTTTGGTTTTTAGCTTTTTTCACGATTTCAGGGAATTTATGTACAAAGGGAAGGTGACCTACTAATACTGTTCGCTCAATCTTATGTTTTACCAATTCTTCTATTATAAAATTGATGTCGTAATCTGCAAAGACTTCAATGTATTCTATATTAATGCCTTCTATTGTTTTTTCTTTTAAAAACGGAGAATGAGCTATATGGATAACGAGGTTCGCGTTTATTCTTTTTGCTTCTTCTATGGGCAAATCGCATGCACCATAAGTTTTTCCTTTATACCAGATTACTTCTGATGCACCCTGCTGATAGAGTATGTTTATTATTTTATCTGCATATATCCATAAACCTTCTGGAAGTTGTAAAAGAATTTTTTTACCTTTTATGTTTTCAAGCTTTTCTATGCCTTCTAAAATACTCTTTTCATACATGTTTTTACCTTGCTAGCAGTAATTAAAAAGAATTAAAGATTTTTAAATCTTTCTTATATGCATATGTATTTTGTGATAATATGGATGTGCTATCTGAGACTAATGAACTGTTGAAATATTGGAAAGGCGTTGTTGGTTGGTTAAAAAGGGAGATAAAATCAGAAAATGTTAATGGGCCGACATATTTAGGAGAAGAACAATTATTTGATTTTGTGGAGTATTGTCAAAAAGAACCTTATGCTTCTAATAAACAGAAAGATGAAAAACTTTTAGAGAAAATTCTTCAGGAATATTTTTCTTCATGGAAATTAGTTGAACCTTCTGTTTCTGCTTTAAAAGAAGATTTAGCTACATCTTTGTTATATGATGAAATCATTCCACGAGTAATTTATGGAAAAGTAATTTATGGAGAAGTATTGAGCCCAGAGGGTATATTATTACGAATTAACGAAGTTATTGTAAAGATACCAGAAGAAAAAGGATTGTTGGCATTACCTGAAGAAAATTACTTATTGGTTCCTAATTTTAAGAAATGTAATTTAGCGCAGATACCAAAAAAGACATCTTATGGTTATGAGATTAGAGGTGTAATGCCTCATGGTACGCCTTTTGGTATTTCTTTTGCGGTAGATGAAGAAAAATATCAACAAGAAATAAATGCTTTTTGGGAAAATGCAGAAATAAAAGCAAAGAAATATGGTAAGTTTTATTCTGAAGCAATAGAACAATTAAGAAGGGTGGGATAGAATTTTAAAAATTCTTTTTCTTTTTTATTAATTAAGCCCACGTGGCTCAGCGGTTAGAGCGCCGCGCTCATAACTAAGCTGTTATGAGCTATGACAATCGGATGATTTCATAGGCGCTTAGTAAGATACGCGGAGGTCGGGGGTTCGAATCCCCCCGTGGGCATTAATTATATATTATTTTGCCTGCCATTATTATTTTATGGTTAAACTTAGCAAAGAAGATATAGCTCGGGCATTATATGATTTGAATGAAAGATTGAATCAACTTGACAAAAAAGTTGATGCAATCACTAATAAATTTACTGTTTCTCTGGATGTTTTGGAAAAGAAAGTAAAAGAATTAGAAGGTCTTATTGCTGTGTTGGATGAAGATTATTATAATATTAAAACAGAGACTTTGAAAACATTAAAATCTTTTGAACCATTGGCAGATGATTTGAAAGATTATCCTTATTTTAAAGAAAAGCTTTTGCATGAAATTACAGTGTTAAGCGAATCTATGGAAAAGATGAGTGAAATACTGAAAGATCATCACAAAAGACTTAAAAAATTAGAGAACTTATACAAAGTTATGATAAAAGAATTATGATGGGCAACCATCCCGGGGTTGCCCCTGCAGAGCCAACGCCTGCCCATCCGAGCCCAACTCTCAGAAGTGCGTAAAATATAAATGTATGTATAACATTTAAATATTTAACGGTGATAATGTGGCGCATGGACTATTAACCGATCCTATGGGTTATGTGGATAGAAAATCTAAAAAGAAGGATTATAAAGATGGGTTTATTTTCAGCATATATAACAGCATATTGATTGGAGCTGCGATGTTGCTTATACATATGCTTACAGGGGTTTATTCTGTAAAATCTTTAATGATAAGTTTTTGGACAGGTATTGCTGTAATGCTTTTGGCTCATTATTTTGGAGCTTATCTTATATGGGAATTTTTAAGATTTATTAAGCGCAATACTTCTTATTTTGCTATATTGTCACTGATTGGTTATATGTTATTTTATATAGCTATGGCTGTGGCATTTACCATAATGTTGCTTCCATTTCCTTTCTTGAATCTTATTGCACCATTTATAGGCATTGTATTGGTTACTCGTTCTTTGGGTGTGTTTTTTAGATTTTTAAAGGATTATGCAGACCTTTCTATTGTGGAGTCTTTTGTGGTTTTGATTGTGGTTGCATTATCTATTAGTATTTGGGTATATTGGATATTTCAACCTTTGAGCCTTTTTTTATAATGCCGTGAGGTAATAACTATGCATGATGCAGTATTAAAAAAAATATTGAAAATGTTAGAGGTTGAAGATTATTCTTCTGAGAATCATAAGAGGCTGAAAAGGGTTGTTCTTATTTCTCCTGATTTTTTTCCTCGGAAAATAAGTGAAATTTCAGTAACTATTAAAGATGTGGCTGAAAAATTGGTAGAACACAACATTGATACGCATATTATAGCTTATGATCCTTTGAAATATGAAGCTTCTGATGAAATAAACGGCATAAAGGTTCATTATGTTTCTACCCCTATTAATGCTTATTCTCCTTTAACTTGGTCTGCTGTATTTAGTGTAGATATTTGTAGAAAGGTTGCTGATATTTTTCATAATGAAGGAGATATAGATCTTATTCATAGCCATGATTGGTCTACTTTCCCAGCAGGGATTAATTTAAATACTGCTTTGAAGAAGCCATTGTTGGTTAATTTGTATTCTTTGGAAGTGCAAAGAAGTCATGGCATTGATAACTTATATACAAGATCTGTAAAGAGACTGGAAAAACAAGCAGTACATATTTCTGAAAAAGTTCATACCACTAAGCAAAGTGTTAAACATGATCTATTGAAGTATTATGATGTGTCAAGCGATAAAATAACTTATATTAATCCTTTAGATTATAATTGGCAGGTAAAAGTGATTTCTGATTATAAAAAAGTTTATGAAAAATATGTAAACGAGGTATTCTAATGAAAGTATTGCATTTAGCATGGGAATTTCCACCAAATAAAGTAGGAGGACTAGCAGAACATGTGTATTCTTTATCAAGAGCATATGCTGAGAAGTATGGAGAGGCTTATGTTTTGACACCAGGATACGGGGAATTTAAGGAACAGGAAGAAATAAACGGCATAAAAGTTTATAGATTTGAAGCAACCAATATTCCGGCAGAAGATTTTCCTTCGTGGGTATCACAGATAAATACTTTGTTTGTGAATGCTGCTATTGATATTATTAAAGAGGAAGAAATAGATATTATTCATGCTCATGATTGGATAGTTGCTAATGCAGGAATAATACTTAAACATTTATTTAGAAAACCCCTCATAGCTACGATTCATGCTACAGAGCATGGAAGAAGAGGAGGCATTTATGATGATAGACAGCAGTTTATTCATTTTTTAGAGGAAAGATTGGCTTTTGAAGCTTGGAAGGTTATAGCGTGTTCTTATGCGATGCGTGATGAAATATCTCATGTTTTGCATGTTCCCTATGAGAAAATAGAAGTAATACCTAATGGAGTGTTTGAGGCGAAAATTGGTAAGGCTTCTGAGAGTATTAGAAAAAAATATGCTCTACCGCATGAAAAAATAATTTTGTTTGTAGGTAGGCATGTATATGAAAAGGGTTTAGATGTGTTGATAAAGGCATTTGCAGAACTTTTAAAGCAAAGAGACGATGTGAAACTTGTGATTTTGGGAAAGGGTTATTATACGGATGAAGCAAAAAATTTAGTTTATTCTTTGGGCATTGCGCATAAGGTAGTTTTTGGAGGATTTGTAAGTGATGAAGAAAGAGATGCTTTATATGAATTGGCAGAGATAGTTGCTATTCCTTCCAGGTATGAACCTTTCGGTATAGTGGCGTTAGAAGGTATGAAATATGGAAAAGTTGTTGTTGCAAGTGATGTAGGCGGGCTTAGGGAAGTAGTGAAGCATGAATATAATGGCTTAACTTTTTTTAATGAAAATCATCACTCTTTAAAAGATCAGATTTTGAGAGCTTTGAATGATAGAGAATTAAGCAACAAATTAAGAACAAATGCGTTAAAGTCTGTGAAAGAGGAGTTTAATTGGTATGCAATAGCTAAAAAAACCGCTCAGCTTTATAATAATGTTTTGGAAGAATATGAAAAGGTTAATTGGAAGCCACGCTCTTCTATTTATGAATCTTGATTCTTTTTTCTATTTCTTTTATGAGAATGTTTGTCAACTCGTCATAATGATAGATGGTGTGGTGGGCTTCTAAATCGTGGTTGTCTATACTAATCGTGATGTGAGCATGCTTCATCATCGGCTTATCCCACTCACTGTCTCCAATTACTATAATAAGAGAAGGGCTATATTTTTTTATTAGTTCTAAAAGATATTTTTCTTTATCCTCAGGGAACAAAAATTTTTCAAAACCTATTAGCTTGTTTGAAGAATCATAAGAAAGAGTGCTGTAATAGAATTCTTTAATATCGTATGTTTTTGCAACAGCTTCTACTCTTTCTTTGACCGAGGAAGATACAATAGCAAAGATTATATTGTTTCCATAAAGGGATTTCATTTTTTGGATGAATTTTGAGAATCCTTCATAAACTGAAAATTTTTTCATGATCTTTTCTACATCTTTTTTGGTTAGAGGATTTGGACTGTTTTTATAGTATATTTTGAGATGGTTGATATATTCTTCTTTTGTTATTTCGCCTTTCATAAATTTTTCAAAAGTTTTGTTGTTTTTTTCAGCGGTGTTTGTTATGTCATTAAGGTGTCTGACTGCATTTTGAGGTACTATGGTACCGTCTAAATCCAATACTAGGAGTATGGGATTGGTTGCTTTCATGATGTATTTTTGAATTTAAATCTTTAAATATTGATAGATGTGTTTAATGGCAATTTCTCAAGATTATGCTTTATAAATTTTACTTAAGGTATAGTTTTTATGTTTTTAGATTTATTCCCTTATCCCGTGATTAGAAAAGGACAGGAAAAAATGATGAATTTTATTTATAATAATCTTGAAAATAAACAAGTGAGTTTTGTACATGCTCCCACAGGAATTGGTAAGACCGTTGCATCATTAGT
>JAADEF010000015.1 GCA_013153555.1 Candidatus Nanohalarchaeota archaeon
TCTTTCAAAATTATTAGCATACCAGTAGCCCCATGGAATTAGTTCTATATCTTTGTAAGATATTTCAAATGAACTCTCTTTATTAAGATGTTCTTTTTCTTGAAGATAGCGGGAAACCAAACACATTATATTTTCTAAAAGAACATCTTTATTTTCATACTCCAATAAAGTTATAAGCATGCCTTTATTGTTTCCTAAATCTAACCAATATTCTTGGGGTTTATGTGGTTCGTTTTTTATAGAATACAGAATCATGTCGTGAGAATTTTTTCCTTTTAATTTTTTTCTCTTTATCTCTCTTCTGTTATATCCTGGTCTAACCATCTCGTAATCATTTGCGTACAATACCAATACTTTTTCCCTTTCACTCTGGTAAATTACAGGAAATACCTCCCCTTTCTTATTTCCTCGTTCTATTTTCACTGATGATCGAGGCAAGGATTTGAATCCCAACTCTAATAATCGCTCATTAATCTCGTATCCTATAAGTTGAACTGCTTCATCATCCCACCCATTAAATATGAGTTTTATTCCCAACATATCATTAAAAGATCTATACCCTTTCAAAACTTTTAACAACATACTCTCTAATCCTTTTATTCTTGCTGATAGATACAAATCTCCTACCAGAACCGTACTTAAATCATCACCTTGTTGGTAAGCGTAACTAATATTATAAAAAGAATATTTTTTTGGTTTTTTCATTCCATGTTTAGAAAGATACAACATTCCTTTTTTTAAAGGATAAGCCGGATATTTTTCACCTATAACGGTTTGAAGTATTTGTGATAGTAGATATTCAACAGCCTCGTATTTGTGAAGAGTGTTTACAAAGTTAGTATATGCTCCCACTATATTCCCTACGAGAGCGGGTATAGTTTTTTCTTTAACTTCTTTAGTTAAATTATGATCAGGTTCCAAAATAATTTTTCGTAATAATGCGTAAAGCTTTCTTATTTCATCTCTCAAAAGTTTTCTTTGGAAAGCGATAGTTTCCCAATCTGGTTCTTTAAGATTGGTGGGAAGAAGAATTACGTTTTTAGGGCTTACTTCTGCAACATATTCTGCTTTTATGTCTGTTAAGGATTTATTATTTATAATAACCACCATAATGTAATTAATAGATAATAAAAATATTTAAAATTAACGATATTAGCCACACTGCCAAGAAATCAATAAAAACTAAATATTAAAAAATGTCAGCTCAATTCACCAAAAGCTATTTAAATATTTCTTAGCATTATGTGTTTTACAAGGGGACGTGGTGTAGCGGGAACATCGTGGGCTCCAGAGCATAAAGCTGTGGAGCTATGAGCAACAGCAATGATTCTTAAATCGTGGGGAAACCCACGGCCCTGGGTTCAAATCCCAGCGTCCCCATCTTCATTTTCTTTAGCTTTCCAAAGCTTAGGGTAAGCATTTCTATCCATCACAATGGCAAGAGGTCTAGCAAAAATACCCTTAAATTTCTTTTTTATATCTTCTAAGTTGCCTAAACTTCTAAATATGCCTACTAATTCGCCTTTCATAGTCATTACGGCTATTATTTCCCCTTCCTTAATGTTTTGCTGAGCCATCACAATTCCTTTATAGTAAAGAGGAGCACCATATAAAATAGCGCTGACTGCCACATCCTTCACAAATACTTTTGGAAGGTGTTTAACACCTCTTTCAACAGGATAGATAATGTCGTTCAATGCATCATCATTCTGTTTTTCAAAATAAAGCCAAGCTTTTTCTTTAAGCTCGTTTAGATCTACGGCATGTTCTTCTGAAAAACCACCACTTTCTATTCTTCTTAGCTCTTGCATATGTGCTTTTACACCAAGCTTTTTACCCACATCAATACAAAACACCCTCATATAAGTGCCCGACTCAACAGTTGCTTTAAATAAAACATCCTTACCTTCAATTTCAAGAACTTCTATGTCATAAATCTTTCTTTTTCGAGGTTTCCTTTTTACAGCACTTTTTTTAGGAGGTGTGTGAAGAAAATCCTTTCCCACATAATCATTAAGAACCTTTTCAACTAATGCAGGGTCTACTTTTTCATGAAGATGCATCAAAGTAACATAAGTTTTAGGTAGAAGATGCATATAAGGCATAATTTTTGTTGCTTTTCCTAAAAGAATTGGCAAAACACCAGAAACACTCGGATCCAGAGTACCAACATGCCCTGCTTTATTAACTTTCAACATTTCTTTAACCCATGAGCTTACTTGCTGACTGCTAGGACTGGCAGGTTTATCCACTACCACTATTCCTGATTTCAATCTTTCCTCAACGCTTCGTTCATGTGGATATTTCCCCAATTCAGGGTCGGGTTGATAATCCGGATCCTTCACATAATAGCTTTTTCCCTGCATATCAAAAATCACCAAAATTTTGCTCCATGATTCTTATCAACATTCCATAAAGTTTTAAAGGTATGTGTCTTTAAAATATAAAAAGGTGAGAATATGGCTGCTGTGCAAAAGGGTGATGTAATACTCATAGAATATGCAGGATATCTCGCTGATAACAACGAACTGTTTGACACTAATATTGAAGAGGTAGCTAAAAAGCATAACAAACATGACAAAGAAGCTAAATACCATCCTATGGCAATTGTGGTAGGAGAAAGGCATGTTATTAAAGGGTTAGATGATGATTTCATAGGGAAAGAAATAGGAAAAGAATACACTATAACAATTCAACCGGAGGATGCGTTTGGTAAAAGAGATCCTTCTTTAATAAAAACCGTTTCTATGTCAGAATTCAAAAAACAAAATTTCACCCCTCAACCAGGAATGATTCTTACTTTTTCTTCGGGTGCTCAAGTAAAAATTCTGTCGGTTAGTGCTGGTAGAGTAAAATTAGATTACAATCATCCGTTAGCGGGAAAAGTAGTTCGCTACACATACCGCATCGTGAAAAAATTAGATGATCCAAAAGATAAACTCATAGGTTTGGCTAAAACTTTGGCTTTTCTTGATTTAGAAGGAAAAGTCAAAAAAGAAGGTAACACATTAATAGTAGATAAAAGCTTAGAATCCTTAAAAGATGTGCTTGAAAAAATAGTTAAAGACTACATACCCAATGTAAAATTAGAATTTGCAGATTTATCAACAAAATCAACTAAAAGCAATTCCAAAACCAAAAATGTTCAAAAATCTAAATGATTTAATGCGAGGGGCGGGATTCGAACCCGCGCAGGCACTAAGCCACTACCCCCTCAAGGTAGCGCGATTGACCAGGCTACGCGACCCTCGCTTAGATTTTGCAAATATTTGCTTATCTGAAAAATAAATATTTGGGGAGATATTTAAAAAATAGTAGTATTTAGAAGGAAAACATAAGTTGCAATGAGCCAAGCAATTCCTGTTAAAATTATTTTATTTCTATGCTCTTTCAACACATCTGCATTATTTTTGTATTTTATAATGGCGTAAAGATAATAAGCTAAAAGAGGTACCATTGCAACTGCAAAAGCATTATTTGGAGTTAAGTTCATAACTGCTTGAATAACTCTTGCTCCTATTCCTAACACTATGCCTGTTGCCATCCCTACAAAAAATAAATCTATTTTCATTTTATCATCCCTTAGACATTATCCAAACCACACCTATTATGGCACCTACAGCAATAAGCAACCCGACAATTTCGCCAACTCCTCCCCAATCTATGCGATCTAATCCAAAATAACTTCCAGCAGAAGTGATTATTATGGCGAGAATAAGAGATAAAACACCCACACCCAATGCCACATATCCGACCCATTTTTTATCTTTAAAAAAATCTAAAAAGCTAATTCCAAACAGCCCGCCAATTATTCCTGCCAGTAATATAATAAGCATAAAAATACCCGCTATCCAAAATAAAGTTGTGAGAAAAGTTCCTCTTCCAAAATAAGTGATTAAAAATGCACTGCTTATGGCAATAGCTCCATTAACTGATGTCTCCTCGCTTATATATTTTTTGCTTTGAAGAATGCCGTAGATTAAAGCAGTAAATAGCATCCAAGGAAAAAAGAAATCAACCATACCCCATTCTTTCATTTTGGTAAAAAGAAGCTCAAAATAGTTCATAAACTTCACCTAAAATAATTTATAGGTTTGTGAGTTTATATTACTTTCTCATTTTTGATGCAACAGGCATTTCAAAATCTTGAATGCTGTATGTGAATTCTGCATCGCCTTTAATTATACCTCTAAGCTTTAAGTATTCTCTTGCTAATAGCATATAAGCCAAAGCAACACTTTTTCTACCTTTGTTGTTCATAGGTATTACTAAATCTAAATACTTGGTTTGATTAAAAGTATCACACATACCTATTATAGTAAGGTTGGATTTTATAGCTTCTTGGAATGCCTGTTTATCTGCAAATGGGTCTGTTAAAATCACAACTTTCGGCTCAATGTATTTTTCATATTTAGGGTTTGTTAAAGTTCCTGGCATAAACCTTCCATAAGATGCTTTTGCCCCTATTATTTCTGCAAACTTAACAACAGGTTTATGTCCGTTCTTTTTTCTGCTTACTGCTAAAATTTCATGAGGCTCGTAACGAGCTAAAAGCTTTGATGCCATTCTTAATTTATAATCAATTTGAGGTATGTCAAAAACAGCAAGCTTATCTTGTCTAATTTTATAAATATACTTTTCCATGTCTTTTACACGGTGTTTCATACCTATGTGAATACCGGTGGATAAATAAACACTCAACGGCACTAAAAACTGCTTTTCTTGTTCCTTAGTTACTTGCTCTCCTTTTTCTTCTGCTGCCTGTTCCATTATCTCCTTTTCTTTAGCATCGCTCATTAAAACACCAGAAATCGTGTTAGCCCTAAATGGGCGTGTCACCCAAATGGGTGCACTCATATTAATCCTATAACGCAACCTTTAAAAAAATATGTGTGATCAAAAAACTTTCAAAACTTCTTTAAGTTTTTTAACATGTTTTCTATAAGAATAATTTTCCCAATTTACATTGTAAGTGCATAATAAAGATCCTGAAAGTAATTCTTTGATTAGTTCTTTGCATTTCCTCAAATCATCAAAAAAACATGCGTATTTAGATCCTAAAAGCTCTTGATTTGCTTCTAAATTTCGCATAATTACAGGTATGCCCAAACTCTGCATTTCTAATGCTGTAAAAGATTGACCCTCATATACAGAAGGAATAACAACTGCCAATGCATCTTTAAGATATTTTCTCATTTCTCGTTTGGATTTATAACCTAAAAATTTAGCATTATTAAGCCTAAATTTTTTTATGAATTTAATCAATATGCTTTCTAAGGGTCCAGCTCCTATAAAATAAACATTTAATTTATTACGAAAAGACATAGCAAGATAAAGCATAAAGTGAGGTTGTTTAAGTGCTGTCATCCTGCCAACAAACACCAATGTTTTGGGTTTTCTTTTTAATGCTTCTCTATTAGAAAAAAACGAAAAATTAGAAATCACATATATGTTCTTTGGAGGTATGTGGTAATAGTGAATAAGAATTTTTCTTAAATAAAGAGAGGGAACAATAATTGCAGAAGCCCGCATTAAAACAACCTTTTGTAGGTAATACTTCCAATCTTTGCGTCTTTTTAAGTATTCTTCCAATGTTTCTGCAAAAATTTTATGCGTATAATAAGACTCATAAGAAAAATCACCAACCCACCTAATGAAGTATTTTCTTCCTGATAAAAACGCAGCCAGTCCTGAGATAGAAGCATCCATCGCATAAATCGCGCCTTTACTTTTCCGCAGAAAATAGCTCATAATTAAAATTCTTAAAAAGAAAGAAAGCTTGGTGCTTTTTGCATATATTCTTTTAAGATAATAAAATTTACTTTGTTTAAAAGAATTAAAAGGATCTTTAAAATTAAAAGTAATTACTTTTGAAACAAACGGCTCTTTACTTAAAACATCAACATAGTTGCTAACTCCTCCTGGTTCGGGCAAAGATATGGCTGAAGCTAAAACAACGCCCTTATGGCTTTTCTCCTCTTCCCACAATGCCATTATAACCATACTCCACTTCTATATTGGTAAGTCCAGCTTCTAAAAACCATTTTTTAACTTCGTTTAATGTTTGAGGATTATCATACGCAGGAGAAAGCATATCAAAACTATCCAACAATGCCCATTTTTTAAGCATCTCATCATCCAAATCAAAAACACCAGTATAATCTGCAATCAAAAATAAATTTTTAACAATTAACCTACCTCCAGGTATTCTTTTAGAAATCCATCGTGTTTTACCCCACCAAAAATCAATCCATTTTTCCAAAAATCTAAAAAGCTTTTCCTTATTTATGCGCTTAGTAAACGGTCTCACCCAATATTTTGTATATAGAAGCTTTCTAACTATCCCGCCTTTATAAATATCTACTGCTATTTTTCCTTTTTTCTTAAGCATAGGCACCAAAGACATAAAACCCTTTTTAGGATCAGGTAAGTGTTGAAGCACACCAAAACAAAACACTCTATCAAAGGATTCATATGGAAAGGGCATAGCATATATGTCAGCTTGAACGATGAGAACATTATCCTTATGCCCATTATAGTGGTAATTAATTTCTACTGCGTTTGAATAATCAAAAGAAATAACAAAAGCGCCTGTTTTTGCAGCTACTTCTGTGAATCTTCCTGCCCCGCTCCCTGCCTCTAAAATTACCTCTCCCTTTAAATTCCTCGGCCATTTAGTAGACTTAAAAAACCTTTCTTCACTAATAGGTTTTTTAGTAAAACTATCATACTGCAAATGACCCATTTTATTCCACTGATATCCAAAACTTGAAGCATAATTTTCTTCTGGCACAAAACGAGGGATAAAATTAATAATAGGGTAAGTTGCTCCGCATTTGTTACATTTCAGCTTACCTTTTTTGATGCGATCTTTTATTTTTTCCTCAGAATAAAGAGTAAAATTCCCGTGACATTTAGGACATACTAAATAATTTAAATGATTCTCACGCATAATAAAATAACAAAATACCAAATAATTTAAAAATACCGCTTTAATCCTTGAAAAATTCAACAACCTTGGAGAAAGCAGGACGAGTAATAAATACACCTATTAAAACACCCACAATTGTGGTAAATGCAAATCCCTTAACATTAGCAAAGGAACTAAACAATAAAGGCAGCATTGCTGCTATGGTGGTAAAAGCAGATGTAAATATGATGAAAAATGCTCTTTTAAGTTTTAATTTAATGCTTTCTTTTACTTTCTTTCTTTTGCTTTCATCCAAAACCACTATCTGATCATCAATTCCTGTACCAATAGCAGCAACTATACCTGCAATTGCCGCTAAATCTATGGTCCATCCAACTAATGCAGCAAATCCTAAAATCAAAATAGCCTCACTAATAGAAGTTAAAATCATAGGTATGACGAAAATTTTTTCTCTATACCTTATGTAAACCACTAAGGAAATCACAATAATAGCAATGATGATCGCATAAATAGATCTGTTTAAAAAATCTTTACCTAAAGTAGGAGATATAATATTTATTTCCACAATTTTTATTTTTGTAGGCAACCTACCTGACATAAGAATAGATTCCAGCTTAAACATTTCTTTTTTTGCTTCTTCTAATGTTTTACCATAACCTGTAATAACTGGCTCAGTTACTGCTCTTCCTTTAAGACTTGCAACAATGCTCAAGTTACTTATAAGCTTACCATCTAAATATAGGTTCAAAGGTTTATCTAAATACTGATTAGTGCCCTGAACCACTACTTTCATGTCTTTTGTAACTTTGGCAAATTTCTCAGCTGCTTCTTGTGTAATAATCACACCAAAGCTAAACTGATAACCTCCTTCGGTGCGTATGATTCTTTCAGAATTTACATCTTTTCTAATACTTACAATATCTGATCCAGTAAACACAATTAAATCAAAATAATGAACCTCTTCTTTCTTACCTTTATAAATAACAGGAATATCATCAATTATTACTGCGGATCCGTTAACACATAAAGTATAATTACCCACTAAAACACAGCTCTCATTCAAATCTTTAATTTCATATTTCTTCCCGTTAAGCACAAATACATCTGTTGCTTCTCTTTCAATTCTTGCTTCAAAAACACCTTCACTCTCAATAATATCTTTTAAATCTGATTCATTTGCTTCCGCCAAAGTTAGCTTCACATAATATTTTCCATCAATACTAAGAATGGAAAAATCAGCCTCCTTTAATCCAAAAGAGGATATTCTTTGGCTTAAAACTTGAATTACAGCTTGAGCATTTTCTAAAGTAGGTTCCTCTAATTCAATAAGAGCCTCAATACCTCCTGCTAAATCAATTCCTTTTTTTATGTTGGTTTTGAGATTAAAAGAACCGTCTTCTGCCTTAACAGGCATAGGTCTTATTGCAATTATTGCGATGAGTAAAGCTACAAATGCGATAATGATTCTAGGATCCTTCAACAGCAATTTAATATCTTTACGCATTTTTTCTCACCATGTAAAGCTTAATAATTGATGCGTTTTGAAGCCAAGTAAATATTACATCAGCCAAAAGTCCGAAAATAATTACTAAAGCAATTTGCCTTAAAACAGGCGCTAAACCAATAAAATACAAGCTAAACATTCCTGCTAAAGAAGTAGCAGTCATAGTAAGCCCTGTTTTTGCAGCACTTACCAAAGCCTTATCAATATCTGTAGGCTTTTCTTTAATAACCCTGGTGGTTAAAAGAATATCTGTATCTACTGAGTAACCTATCAAAATAAGTAAAGCCGTTAAAGAAGCTGCTGTAAGAGGTATGTCAAAAAGATTCATACCTACTAATGCTATAATTATATCGCTCAATCCTGCCAATACTATTGCCAAAGAAGGTACAAATGTCCTAAAAGTAACAAAAACTACTACAGTAACCAACAAATAAGCAATAATCAAAAGCTTAATAGCAGTTCTCCAAAAGCTTGCACTAAGCGAAGAACTTACCATCCTTTTTGTTACATCTTTTACTTTAACCCCTTTCTCCTCTAAAATTTCTTTGATAGGTATGTCTTTATTGTATTCGATAGATAGCAAAGATTCGCCACTAATTTTTCTTATCTTTATTCCAGGATATTCGTTTTGAAGTTGAGAAATGAGATCAGAAGGTAATTCACCTTCATAATAAACCTGATAATAATAACCGCCTTTAAACTCTATACCTCTATCTACAATATCTCCTTTTACTT
>JAADEF010000046.1 GCA_013153555.1 Candidatus Nanohalarchaeota archaeon
CCAGATTTAATAGATTCTGCTTATTATCAGTATGGACAGCATGATTTAATCCTTTTGGTGAATCATCCTAATTACAGCGCTCAAAATATTTCTTTACCTTCCTATACTATTAAAGCTCCGTATGTTGAGGCAATTTTAGATTTAAGCGAGGATGCCGTAGAAGAAGGAGATACTATAATTGTTCAAGTTAAAGCACGCAATATAGGAACAGCCGTAGTTGATAATATGAGTGTTGAGCTTCAAATAGAAGATAGTGATGTTGCTGTTTTTCTAACTAATAATGAAGGTAGCATTGTATGCAAATATTTGAATGCAATGGAACCTACTGCTTCATATGTTGTGATTTGCGAATATGCCATTAAAGGTGTGAGTGAAGGAGATACTGCAGTTAAAATAGATACTGCATCTGATGATAGTTTTTATAGTGCAGCAGGATATAAGGATATGAAATTTTTATCAGAGAGTAGGGAGAGTTTTGAAGTGGTTCAACCAACCACTACTACTGAGGAATCTTCTTCCTCTACAACTTATTATACTACCACAGAAGAGGAGGAAGATGATGAATCAGAGGAACAGGAAGAAGAACCAGTTGAGAATGTTAAGCCCGAGCTTTCAATTATAGTACCATCTGAAATTAATATTACTTACCCTAACAGCACAGAAATCTCTATTACTATTGTAAATAAAGGAGAAGAAGATATTACCTTAACTTCTCAAAACATAGAGTTTGTGTATGATGAAGAGGCTTTGAACATTTCCTATTTATTTAATAAAGTGACTTTGGCTCCAGGCAATAAATATGTTTTTAAGGCAGTTATAACTCCTTTGGATGTAGGAAAATATGTTATTGGCATAAGAGTGAAAATAGGTTCTTATTTATTCCATAAAGAAATTACTGCTGAAGTATATCCTGATGATACTAAAAAGAAAGAAATTCTTCAAAAATATGAAGAATTAAAGGAGAAATTAAATCAATTAAAAGATGAAGCGGATGATTCAGCTAAAAATGTTCTTTCTTCGTTAGAACTTAAATTGGAAAATGTGTCTTATTATTTGGAACAAGAAAATTATGTAGAAGCTTACTCATTGCTGAAAGAAGTGGAAGAAGAATTACAGAACTTAAATATTCAAGTAGGAGAAGAAGAGAAAAAAGGAAATAGTTGGATTTGGTGGATACTGCTTATTTTGTTAATAATTATTTTGATAGTAGCTGCGGTGTTCTATTATTTGTGGGTTCCAGAACAGTCAGGATTTGATCCTGCTAAGGGCTATTATTATGTTCCTCCAGTCCAACGAGAAGAAAGAAAAAATTATTTACAAAAATTTTCAGAAATGATTAAAAAGAAGTTAGGATTAAAACCAACTATTGAGGAAAGATATCCTGATTTGAAAAATAAGAAAGAGGAATGGTAAGATGATACTGTGGATTTTATTTACTGCTGTGTTTTTGGTTCTGTCTATTTATTTCATGTTTGCATCACATTTTTTTAGCATTTCTTATGCCAATATTTTCCAACTTTCTAGTATTTTTTCTTCAGTACATCTGGGCTTTTTAATCGGTTTTATAATAACTTTTTCTTTATTGTTGAGTATAGTTTCTTTGCTTTTTTTGAAAAGACGAGATCAGGGCTATTATTTTTTAATGCCTTTGATTATTTTCAATATATTCTTTTTTGTTTTCTATCCTAAATCTGTCGTAACTTATGTTATTATTTTAATAGATATTATTGCGATTCTTTATTTTTCCAGAATAGTGTATTTAAGAAAAAGCTGGTATAAGGAAATTCCTTATCCTTATCTTTCTTACGAACTTATTAAAAAAATACTTTTGGTGTTTAGTATTTCTTTGGCAATTATTTTTACTTATGAGGTAGTGCAAACCCACGATACCCAGGATTATGTTGATTCCTTTTTTTATTCACAAACAGGTTTATGGTTGAATAAAAGCGATGTAAACCTCGTTATTAAAGATTTAGAAGAAGCATCATCACAAAGCTATGATGATATTTTAGATTCTTTTGGATCATATGTTGCAACGTATGTTATGTATGCAAGCATTTCTGCACCAGATGAATGTAGTAAAGCAGTGGAAGAAGCTATTGATTCTCTGAAAGAACAAGTACATAATCAATCATCTTTAAATACTTCAAATGATCAAATAAACAAAATAAAAATGTTACTAAATTATAGAGAGATGTTCCTGAAACTTTATCCGTATATTGTTTTTGGATTGTATTATGCTTTATTTTCTTTATTATTTTGGATAGTGGGATTGATTAGTTATGGCTTTTCTTATTTATTGAATGATTTTATAGAAGAATGAAGTTAATAAAAAAAGCCCCCGGCGCGATTCGAACGCGCGACCTCTACCTTACCAAGGTAGCGCTCTGGCCAGCTGAGCTACGGGGGCTTTATGAAAAAATAAAACTAAACAAACATAAATATGCTAATTTTAAAAATCTAACTTCGTATCTGGTGTGCCATAAATGCTATAATATTTTTGTATGCGAGGTATGATTTTAACTTTTTCTTTTTGTGATTGTATGGCTAAAGGCAAAATATCTGAAGCATTAGCCATAGAATAATATTTTACACCCGCTTCTTTAAACACTTCTTCAACTTTTTTTCCATCGTCTCTTATTTCTTGGCGGTTGAAGAGTGCTATGACTGCTTTTACATTTATGTTGCGTTTTTTAAGTTCTTCTATTTCTTTTAAAGCAGATCCACCTGTTGTTGTTACATCTTCTATCAGAATTAAGTTTGAAGAGTTTTGAATCATGGTTAGGGTTTTTTCATTAATTGGTGTTATGATTTCATATATTTCCTTTACTTCTTTTATAGATGAAAGCCAATTTTTAAATGATTCTTGTTGTTCCGGATACAGCAATAATATATTTCCTTCAGGGACACCCACAAAGTATCTGTCTTGTGGCATACCGTGTGTTTTTGGTTTTTTCCTACCAAGAATTAAGGTATAATCTTTTCCTAATTTTTGGAAAGCATAATAAGCTAAGATCATGGATAATTCTCGTGCTATGCTGAATGGTTCTCCACACACTCCCTTTGTTTGAATCAATTTTTCTTTATTTTGTTCAAAAAGTTGTGAAACTAAGTTTTTTAATTCTTTTATGTTTAGCCACTGATAGTTTCTATCGCTTAATAACACACCAGGATGATTGTTAATTTCATAATTTAAAAGTTGAGCAAACACTCCTGTTTTAGTGGCACCTTCAGGCACACCGTAAAAAACTTCATTTCCTGTTAATATGCCTTGATCCTTTGCAAATGAAAGAATGTATTTGGTTAGTTCTAAAATATAGCTAACCGGTGCTGTGAGATATCTTAAATTTACATAGTACGGAGATATTCTTCCAGATTTGAGTGGAATTCCTTCTTTACTAAAACCTATGCATCCTTTTTCCAACAGAAAATTATAATACTGATAAGGATTGTATTTTTCAAGCAACATATTCTCACTTTTTAAAAATCTAACTTTATCCTGCTGGATGTTGCGCCGTTTTCTCCCAAGTATTTGCTGTTTTTTCTTTTGTTGTATGGTGTTTCGGAAGGTGAAGTCATTTCTTCAAATACAAGCTGACATACGCGCATACCTGGATAAAGTTTTAAAGGTAATTTTCCTACATTGCCTAATTCTAAAGTTATGTGTCCTTCAAATCCCGGGTCTATATAACCTGCTGTTACATGAACCAACAAACCCAGTCTTCCTAAACTGCTTCTTCCTTCTAATCTTGCAGTGATGTCTGCAGGTATTTTAACTTTTTCATAAGTGGAAGCCAATATAAACTCGCCTGGATGAATGATAAATGGTTCATCGCTAATGTAAAGGGTAGTATATGTGTGCTCTTTTATTTTTATTCTTCCATTTTTTATTTCATACTCACGGATAAGCTCGTCATGATAGTTTTTAGGATCAATGATATCTACATGTGCGTGTTTAAACACTCTGAATTTATTGCCTAACCTTAGATCTAAGGAGCTAGGACCCAAGCTTTTTTCTAAATTTTCCAAAGGCTCTATTACTATTTCTCCTTTTTTTATTCTTTCTTTTATGTCTTTATCGCTTAATATGCTCATCTAAACACCCACTTTTTCTTTTTTACAGTGTCTTTTTCAAAATAGTCTTCCCACTCTTTATCCTTTTTAATGCGCTTCCATGTCTTTTTCAAAATCTTTTCTGTTTCTGCTAAATCTCTTTTTTTATTTCCTACACCACAAGTATTTCCAACACCAATGATCAATATGCGTTCTTTTTTATCTGCTAAACTCATTAAGTCTTCTAACTGCTTTATGGCTTTATCCGCTGCTTTGTATATTTCTGGCTTCATGTGAATGCTTGCTTCTTCTGGAGACATTTTTACTATCACTCCATCTAGAGGTATGTTGTATTTAACTGCTAAATCTTCTATTTTATGTCTTTCAACACCTATACCTCCCATCATAACGCCTACTCCTTGTGCCACGCTTCCTGTTTTTTCACCTTCAAGCTTTGCAGCTGCATCTACTGTTATGATGTGATTGATTTTATACTGTTTTATGGCTTTTTCAACAGCATCCCCTAGCTTCCCTAATGCTGCTCCCGGACCTTTGGCTTTCATGACATATATTTCTCTATTCTTGAATTTTTCTTTGCTTATTACCACTTCTTTAGCTATTTCTTTTCCTTCTTTGGTTTTTAATTTTGCTGCTATGATGGGACCTATTCCATCACCAATAGGTATGCCGTTTGCAAAAGCTTCTGTTGCTCGCATGTTTGCTTTTGCAATTTTTGTAAGCATAGGCATTGTCATTTGAAGAAGTAATGCTAATTGTAAATTGTTGGTTTTTTTGATAGTTATGATGTAATGTCTTAATATTTTGAAAATTTGATATAATCCTGTGGCACTAATAAGTGTAAATTTAAGATTTTTCAGTTCTTCTTTATTTTTGACAGAACTTACTTTTTCAATAAAATATTCGAATCTGCTTTCATACCTATTAAGGATATGTTCTATTTTCTTAACAAGATTGGTGGGTTCTATATCTACTGGAAAAGCGATAACAAATTCTAAGAAGTTATTAACGGCTTCTTTATATTTTGCGCTTTTGAGTTTAACTTTTTTAAGAAATACTTTTTTAGCTGCAAGATAGTAATATTCTATTTCTTTTAAATCACTTTCTAATTTCCAGATTATCTGCATCATGTAGATGCGGGGGTAAAGAAAGAAAAAGAGTATAAATAAAAGCATACTCCATACACTATCTCCGAAAAATAACGCATCACTCATGCTTTTTCCCTCCTTACTATGCGAGGCATTCTTATTACTGGTGGTAGCTCTAACATTTGAGAAAGTGTGAGCGCATGCAATGTTGCCTTGTGCAAAATGTGGTTTAGAATTTCTATTTCCACTTCACTTTTCATTCTTTTTGTTTTTTCAAATTCCTTTTCCAATTCTTTTGCTTCTTTTTCATCTTTGGTTGTATAAAGCAGTTTTCCTTCTATTTTTATTTCTGCTATTTTGTCTTCATTGCTGTAATAAGTAGATGTATATTCGTAGCTGACCGTGATGCCAGGCACTTTTGAACCACCTGCAAAATTTGCAATTATTTTTGTAGATTTTACATTTTTAATTGCAGGTATGTTTTCTATTTTTAAACTACTTGTTGCTGGTTTTATCTTTTTTGAGCTAATTGCATCTATTGTAGAACCTATTATTGCCATATTTATCACCTTTAAAATGTATTGTGTGGTTATGGGGCGGGCGCGATTCGAACGCGCGACAACCAGATATCTGATAAGCGCAAATTTGCTGTAGCGCTTACCGATACAGGATCTTCAGTCTGGCGCTCTCCCAGGCTGAGCTACCGCCCCTCATCCGTATGATAGAATTTTATATATTAATTTTTAAAAGATTAATCTATGTAGTTTTTCGTTAGAACTCTTTGGTATGGGTTATGATAGAAGGGTTGCGTGTTTATGGGAAAAGTAAGAAATCTCTATAATAAGCTTTTGATGAAGCACGGACCTCAAAACTGGTGGCCGTGTGAAGGAGAAAAATACGGCAATGATGAAATTGCTATTGGTGCTATTCTTACTCAAAATACTTCTTGGAAAAATGTGGAAAAAGCTCTTTTTAACTTAAAGAAAAATAATGCTTTGTCTTTGGAAGCTATAATCTCTTTACCTTTGAAAAATTTAGCTAAACTTATTCAACCGTCAGGATTTTATAATCAAAAAGCTGAAAGATTGAAAACTTTTGCTCATTACATTATAAGCAATTACGGAAGTTTGAAACGATTTTTTGAACATAGCGATGATGTGTTGAATTTAAGAGAAAAACTGCTTTCTTTGAAGGGAATAGGTAAGGAAACGGCAGATAGCATTTTGTTGTATGCAGGTTTCAAGCCCATTTTTGTGGTTGATAAATATACATATAGACTTTTTTTGAAAGAAGGTATTTTAGATTCTGCTGAAAAATTTGATTATGAAAAAATAAGAAAAATAGTTGAAAAAGAAATTAAAGAAGTTAAGGATATGCAGGAGTTTCACGCATTAATAGTTGAAGAAGGAAAAGCTATGAGAAAAAAATCTTAGCAGTGTAGTAAGCTAATAAAGAAAATAAAAATAGAATGGCTGTAAAAATAAAAGCATATTCTAATGAAAAATAATAAGCCATTAAAGGAATTAAGGGTATTTTAACAGCACGAGCATATAGAAATGCTGCAATATGCGCATATGAAGCACCTTTTTTCTTGAGACTTTGTAGTAATGGATAAACAATATAAATTGAACCCATAGACAACATACCTGCTAGAATGAATAATAAGGCAGAATATCTTGCGTTTATGGCTTTTTCCAATAATTTTTGAGATTTCTTATTTTCCATTGCTATAAGCATAATGCTGACTAGAATAAAAGGTAAGATAAGAGTTTTGATAAATCCGTAAAGTTCCTTTAATGCAGATAGGGTGATTGTAGGACTATATGCATATGAAAGCAAATAGCTTACACCTACTAAACTATAAAAATGATGTTTTTTCATATTATCCCTTTATAAATGATAGTGACTAGAATAGAAGCAATTATTGCCATTAAGAAAAATAAAATGTTGCGGAAAATAGTGAATTTCCATCCAAAGTACTCTTTTTCTACAGGCGCTTGAGCTATGCCTACTGTTACCCAAGTTATCATGAAGGCAGTTACTGCAACTAATGAAACACCTTCTTCATACAGATATGCTGCTAAGATGTAGCTATTTAGCGGATTTCCTGAAAGCATGCTTCCGGCCATAGCTGAAATAATTGTTGACAACCATGAAGAAGCATTAATTATAAAATTAAATAAACCCGCAGCCATTAAATAATTTTTTAAAAGAATGAATAAAGAAACAGTGCTAATGATGAGTGGAAAAGTTGCTATGATTTTTTTAATCGCTTTGATCTTGAGCTTCCATGATTGCTGCAGCCAAATCACCTTTATGTTTTTTTAGAAGGGTGCGGGCTTTTTCCTCGCTTATGCCTGTTTGTTCGGTAATTAGCTTTACATCTTCTTCGCTAATTGTTTCTTTGATTTCTTCTCTATAATTCTTAGCCATAACTTGGAAGGTAACCATACCCTGTCCACTCATTTTCTTAACTTCTTGTGGTTCTATGATTATTTTTTTATTTTTAGTAAAGATGATTACTTCTTCAACATCATCTATTTCTTCTAATTTTATGCCGAGCTGTTTCAACATTGCACTTAACTGCCGTGGATCCGCAGAAAACATAGTCACACCTCATTTTCTTACAATTAAATAATGTTTAAAAAATAATAAAAAAGTTGTATGTTTTAATCAGTACCGAATTCCCAAGATGAAAGATACTGTTTTTGTTCTTCTGTTAATTCATCTATTTGAATGTTTAGGGTTTTTAGTTTTAGTTTTGCAACTTCTTGATCTATTTCGTCTGGAACTTTATATACGCCAACTTGCAGTTTTCCTTTATTATCTACTAAATACTTTACGCTTAATGCTTGGTTAGCAAAGCTCATATCCATAACAGAAGAAGGATGGCCTTCTGCTGCTACTAAGTTAACTAATCTACCTTCTCCTAAAACATTAATCTCTCTACCATCTTTCAATACATACGTGGTAATGTGTTCGCGCGGATGTTTCTTTTCAACCGCCTCTTTTTCCAAATAATCCAGATTAATTTCTATGTTGAAATGTCCTGAATTAGCAACTATGGCACCATCTTTCATTACTTTAAGATGCGGTTCATCTATGACATGTTTGTTGCCTGTAACTGTAACAAATATATCTCCTATTTTAGATGCTTCTATTAAAGGCATTACATCATATCCTTCCATTTTTGCTTCTAACGCTCTTATAGGATCAACTTCACATACAATGACTTTTGCGCCCATTCCTCTAGCCCTCATCGCAATTCCTTTACCACACCAACCATAACCTATTACAACAAAATTACTTCCAGCTAAAAGCTTGTTGGTTGCTCTTAAAATACCGTCAATAGTGCTTTGACCCGTACCATATCTATTATCAAACATGTGCTTAGTATATGCATCATTTACTGCTATGACAGGAAATAAAAGTTTGCCATCTTTTGCCATAGCTCTTAATCTTATTACTCCTGTGGTGGTTTCTTCTAATGCTCCTAAAAGTTTTTTGGCTTTTTCTGGATATTTTTTGTGAAGCTCTGCTATTAAATCTGCTCCATCATCTATTATGATGTCAAGTGGTTGAGCCAATACTTTGTCAATATTTGCGTAATATTCTTCGGTTGTTTCTCCTCTTTTTCCATAGGTGTTGATTCCTATGCTGTTTAAATATGCTACAACATCGTCTTGAATAGTTAGAGGATTTGAAGCCGTAAGATGAATGTCGGCACCTCCTTCTTTAAGTGTAATTGCTAAATTGGCTGTTTCGGTTGTTAGATGCATACACATTCCAATAGTTATTCCTTCTAAAGGCTTTTCTTTTTTAAATGCTTCTTTAATTTGTTGAAGAACTTTCATATCTTTTGCAGC
>JAADEF010000003.1 GCA_013153555.1 Candidatus Nanohalarchaeota archaeon
TCCAAAAACTCCCATAAAGATTTTTTTCCTAATCCAGGAAGCAAATCTAATTGATGCTCTCTAATAGTTATGCTTTCTGCTTTGTTATAAAAATCAACAAATCTTTTTTCATTTTCTTCCACAATCGCCTCTATAACTTTTGGAAGTTCTGTTTGAGCAGTAGCAGTAAGCTTTCTATAAGTTAACCTTCCCAACACCCTATCTATTTTTTCTCTTCCTTCTTTACCAATATAAACTTTCTCTCCAATTCTCAAAGATACTCCTTGCTTGGGTCTTAACTCCAACAAAGTAAATTGTTCAGTAGTAATAGCCTGTGCTACTGGTTCTAATCTTCTACTACCTGCATAACCTTTGGGCAAGAAGTCTAAGATAATTGCATAATCGTCTTTTTTCATATAACTCACCTTGGGCTCGGATAGACATCATGCCTTCAATTTAATGCACAACTCAACTATCTTTTTAATATCCTCTTCTGAAGGTGATGTCCTCTCTTTTGCAAAAATTGCTTTGACCTGCATTTCATCTTCAGGTAAAACATTGAGTATCATTGCAATTTGATGAGGTTTTAATTCCATTTTTTCTAATTCTGATTTAACTTCTGAATAAATCTTTTCATCAAAATTGTAATATTTATTCAAAAAGTCTTTTGTAATTTTTTGTTCAAAGCTTAAAGATTCGTCATCCACATCTTTAAAATGATTTTTGGCTTCGAAAGCTGAAATTACATCTTCTTTTAGAATTTTCATAAATCTCACCCTATGCTGATTATTGAGTTAAAGATTTCAAATGTGCAGGAGAGATAATCTGTACTTTTTCTTTTCCTCCGTCCTTAAATCTTACAAGATATGACCTTCCTCTCTTCCCTACAATTTCTCCAACTTTGCCATGGAATCTTCTGAACGGCATTCCTCTATGATAAGAAGGATTAGTAACAATAGCAACTCTTTCTCCTATTTTAAATTCTTGCAAGATCTCAGTAATTTTAAGTTTTTTATACGCTTTATATTTATGACGAGTATCGCTTCGAGGACCATGTGATCTCTTCATAATCTCACCTTTAAAAATACAGCTAACATATAAATTAAGTTGAAGTTTTAAAAAATTAAATAATAACACAAATTTTTTCGTTTTTCATAAACCTTTATAAAAATAGAACAGTTAGCCATCATTTTATAAATATTCTTCTATGATGTCTTGAATGTCTATGTTGGAAATATCATGCTTTGCTGCTGGAGTATTTTCATGTATGTCTTCATAAAATTCATGAATGCTGTATGCCTTATCATTTTGATAAAAAATACCAATAGGTATTTTATCTTGTTGTTTCATTGCAAGTTCCATAGCTTTTTCTTTATCCGTAGGATCATGATTTTCCAAATAGTAAATATGTTCCTTGTAATAATCATAACTCATTTTAGGATACATGCTTACGCAAGGTTGCAATACATCAATAAATGCATAACCTTTGTGGGCTAAACCCTTTTTTATCATTTCAGCAAGATGCTGTAAATCTCCTGCATAAGATCGTGCAACAAAACTTGCTCCCGAAGCAATAGCAATTGCTAATGGATTAATAGGCATTTCAGGATTGCCATGAGGAGTAGAAGATGTCTTTTCCATAAAAGGAGTAGTGGGTGCTGCTTGTCCTTTGGTCAAAGCATAAATATGATTATTATGAGCAATATGCACTATATCAAGATTCCTCCTCATGTTCTGCACCCAATGGTTTAAACCGATACCGTAATTATCTCCATCACCTGTATTAACAATAACATGCAATTCAGGATTAGCTAATTTAATCCCCATTGCAACAGCCACTGCTCTTCCATGAATCGCCTCAAATCCATAAGTTTTAACATAATGCGGTGTTTTACCAGAACAACCAATCCCTGATACAACCACCACATCTTTCGGATCTATATTTGATTCTGCTATGGCTTTGCGCATAGCAGTTACTATCCCAAAATTACCACATCCAGGACACCACTGAATCCAGTGCTGTGGATCTAAATCTTCCATTCTAACCATTATTTACCACCTTTTCAACGATTTCTTCTGGTGTAACCTCTCTACCATCATATCTCAAAATAACTTCATCAACATAAAATCCAGTTTGCTCTCGTATTACGCCTCTAAACTGAGCCAAATAATTCTGTTCCACTACTATGTTGCGTTTGCCGGTTTGAGAAAGCAACCGAACAGTTTCATCATAAGGAAAAGGCACAATGAAAGGGTAATGTACCACTAACACATCAATGCCTTTTTCTTTTAAAATTTGCTGAGCCTCTAAACAAGGAAGTTTGGTAGAACCCCAACAAATAAGCCTTACATCTGCATCTCTATTTCCATAAAATTTAGGAGCATAAACCTCTTTAGGAATTAAGGCAAGCTTTTTCATGCGCTTATTCATTTGCTTTATGCGCTCTTCGCTGTCTTCGGTGGTAAAGCCTGTTTCATCATGCTCATAACTGCTTGCAACATGCATACAATTAGGATAAGAAGGTAAAGCTCTCCAAGAAGTGCCGTCTTCTGTAACCTCGTATCTTTTATATTCTTTGATTTTAGATGCCTGCTCTTCACTTAAAAGCTTACCCCTATCAACCATTAAATTAGTTTTAAAAACAGGAACAGATTGTATAGTTGATGCAAGATACTTATCCATTAGAACAATTACTGGTGATTGAATAAGCTCTGCTAAATTAAAAGCCTCAAAAACCATATAATATGCTTCCTCCACATCTCCAGGAGCCATCACAACTCGAGGAAACTCTCCTTGTGAAGCATGCATCACAAATCTCAAATCTCCTTGCTCTGTATGGGTGGGCATACCTGTGCTGGGAGAACCTCGTTGAGACTCTATCACAACAATAGGCACCTCAGCCATTCCTGCCATCCCTAATGCCTCAGTCATTAACGCAAAGCCACCCCCAGAGGTTGCAGTCATGGCTCTTGCTCCTGCAAAAGCAGCACCTATGATGCTGTTCATAGCTGCAAGTTCATCCTCGGTTTGCTTAACCACTATCTTTTTAGATTTCTCATATTTAGCAATAGTGCTTAATATGCTGGAAGCAGGAGTCATAGGATACTGACCTAAATACTTAATACCTGCCTTAATAGCTCCTAAAGAAGCTGCATCATTTCCTCCTATAAGCATGAACTTATTATTGAGCTTTTTTAACGAAAAATAGGATTTATCAATAGAATCATAAGCCTTTAAAGCAGCGTCTTGATTGGTTTTAACAACTTTTTCTCCTTTTTTACCAAAAGTCTTTTCAATAACTTTCTTTACATCTTGCTTCTTTGCACCTAAAAGCTTAGCAACAACACCAAAAGCAGCACTATTATAATATCTTAAACTTCCTAAATCATTCGCAATTTTAGATAAAGGTGATGCAACAACATTTCCTGAGAGGTCTGATGCTATACTTTCATCACTTACAATCAAAGCTGGTTCTTTAAGTTCTTTATGATGCAATTCATAAGTAGGCTTATCTAATGCAACAAGAATATGCTCATAATTGCGATGAGCATAAATGGGAGAAGTTGATGCCCTCACATAAGAAATATTATGGCCTCCTACAATAAGAGAAGGATGCTCATCATAAATAATAATATGCCATCCATAAAGCTGAAACAGCTTTCCAACCATTTTACCTAAACTCATAACACCGCTTCCCGCAGGACCTCCTATCTTTACAGCTATTTCTTCCATATCAACATATAAGAGAACATTAAATATATATTTATGTATAGCCCCGCCCGGATTCGAACCGGGGTCTGGAGGTCCAGAGCCTCCTATGCTTGGCCACTACACCACGGGGCTTTAACATAAAAATTAAAAAATATATATCCACCCTCTACCTTTAAAATAATTATGAAGTTGTGGTTTTTAAAAAATAAAAGTGATAACAAAAAATTCACTCCAAAATACTTAGCTGTTGCTTTCCTTCTCTTTTTACTTTTTGCTTCTATTGTCTATTTACTTATACTACGAAAAAAAATTGCACCAGATCCTGTAGAAGTATTTGAAAAAATAGAGGAAACCAAAGACATATCTTTATGTTACGAGTTAAATGAAGAATATGTTCCTTCGTGCTTAGCTCACTATTATACTCTCCAAGCAGTATCTCATAACGATATAAAACAATGTCTCAACATCGAGGATTTGCAAAAACAAAATTCCTGCAAACTTTATTATGCTATAACAACTAACAACTGTAACATACTTTACAATTTGACTTTGCAAGAGTTATGTAATGAGAGCGTGATAGCATGAAGAAAACAGCACTATACGCATATTTAACCCTTATAACGTTATTAGCATTATCACTCAATGTATATGGACTTGTAAATAAAAATGAAGATTGGCTACCTTTACAACAAATCGCCATACTTCCTAATTCAGACATAAGCATTGATGAAAATTATAACGGTATAGTGGATAATGCAGAAGCATTAGGTGGTCGCAGCGCTTCTGAATACTTATTAAATAAAGGAGGTACTTTAAAAGGCTATCTTTATCTATACTACGGAATAGGGAAAATAATTGATATGGATAATCTAAATTATTACATAGATCCAAGCTCTACATCTCGTTTTAACATTCTATGTGTAAATGATAAATGCATCAAAAGTTTTGATGAACTCATTCCTCCTGAAAATACAGAACTAGAAGAAAAAATAGCAACTTTGGAACAATGGTGTATTGACAGCAATTGCAGTAAAGGAATAAATGCTCAACAATTGCAAAATCATGTTGTTGGCTACGGAGAAGGTAATATTTTAATAATAAATTCCTCTCACATTTATTATTCATTAACCGTTGGAAAAAGCATAAATGCTCAATATCTTGCTGGAAAAGACCCATCTTATTTTCAACCTTTATTAAATGAAAAATGTGAAAGTGGGAGTGTTGTTGGTTTTGAAAACGGAACAATTGTATGTAATCAATCCTATCAACCTTCTTTTTCTGTTGAGGAGATCTATGAAGCCATGAATAACACTGCATTCACTCTCATACATCAACTAAATATCTCTCTTCAAGCTCAAATAAAAGAAGTAGAAAAAATACTTCACCAACAAATTATCAACAACATAACACAACTTTCTTTAAAATATGATTCTCAAATTAATGAAATTAAAACAAACTTTGTAAAAAAAGATGATTTGCTTCAATACCCTACCAAAAATGAAGTAAACAATCAAATATCTAATGTTTTAAGCGCAATAACCTCCCTCCAAAATTCTATTTCTTCACAAATAGATGAAAGGATCAAAAATAAATTTTCCAACGCAGGTTGTAATACTGGCTTAATGAAAGGATTTGACAGCAACACCAATATTGTGTGTAAATCATATAGAGACATTGCATTTGAAATAGACAATTATTTAAATTACGCAACTGATGAAGAATTAAATCAATTAAAACAGCAAATATTAGCAAACACAAACACCATCAACGATTTAAGAAATTATCTTGTTCAATATATAGACAATACTTTAAGCACCGAAGTAAAAGCACAGCTTGCAAATAAACGATGCTATAACGGTGTTTCCAAAGGGTTCGATTATAATGGAAATTTGGAATGTGTAGACTACAGCACATTATCTTCTTCTCTCGTAACTTATTTAGATGACTCGCTTACCACAATTTATGATACGCGTTACGTGCTTGCATCAGATCTATCATCAATACTTAATGACCATAATTACTTAAGTAAAAACGAACTGCCTGTATGTGGAGACAAACAATACTTAACCGTAAAGAATGGAATATTGCAGTGCCAATCTTTGCCTTCTTATAGTATAACATTAGGATCTTCAGATACTATATCTGATGATACTTATTATGCCGAAGGAACATTTACATTAGAATGTAAGTCAGGATATGTAATGACGGGCATAAAAATCAACAGAGACGAAGAAGGAGGATTAGGAGGAAAAACATTTATTAGGGAAGTAGAACCCGTTTGTAAAGAAATCAGCATCACTTCCTAACATCAATTCTCTCTAACTTCCCATCTTTTATGCGCAAAATTCTGTCAAAATATTGCTCGTGTTCTGGCTCATGACTAACCATTACAATAGTCTGGCCCTGCTTGTTTAATGATTTAAATAACTTCAAAATTTCATCTCCTGAACGCGTATCCAGGTTAGCAGTGGGTTCATCTGCAAAAAGTATAGCAGGATCATTAACTAAGGCACGAGCAATTGCAACTCTTTGTTGCTCTCCTCCCGAAAGTTCAAAAGGATAATGCTCTAATCTATGTCCTAAACCCACTCGTTCCAATAACTTCTTCGCCTTTTGTTTACAGCCAGGCATATTGCTCCTATACATATAACATGGCAGCATTGTATTCTCAATAGCATTGAGTTCTGGAATTAACCGATACTGCTGAAAAACATATCCCAACCTTTTTAATCTAAAATATGATTTTTCTATTTCACTTAGCTCGCTGGCAGCCTTTCCCATAATTATAATTCTTCCTTCTGTTTGAGTATCCAACAACCCTAACAAATGTAAAAGAGTGGATTTACCAGAACCACTAGGTCCCATTATACCCAAAAACTCACCCTCATAAATCTCAAAACTCACTCCATCTAATGCTTTAGTAATAACATCGCTTCTTTTCTCAAAATAGTATTTTTTTAAGTTTTCAACTTTAACTATCTCTTTTCTTTTCATCTAACCACCTTAAAAATTCATTTTCTTTTTTCTTCCAATAAGCTTCTCCCTTCTTGTAAAATGCAGGAGATTTACGAAAATCAAATACATTAAGCAAATTAGAATCTCTTTCAAAAGGACTAAATACAAAAGAATCGGCATATAAAGATTTGGTGTTTTTTATTAAAGCCATAAATGCTATGATCGCATTATTCATAACATTATTGTGTTGCTCAGAATAATTAGAAAGGCTACCTTCTAATAGATCAATAATTACATCAGCTTTTAAATAAGGCTTAGAAAATCCTCCATCAATATAGTATCGAGAACCAATAACATAAGCAGGCAACAAAGGCGGGAGTGCAATACTTGCCATAATTGCATCAATAATATTGCCTTTTGAAAATACAACAGGTTTTAAAGTCTTAATATCCGTAGCATTAATATAAAGAGGTACAGAGCATTCCTTAAAATCATAGTTTAAATCCAAATCTTCTGTAAGAAACTTTTTTACTTTATTAGCATCCCATAAACTTATTTTAGGATTTAGACTAAAAAAATGCATATATTTTGCTTTTTTATCCTTCAAACTTCTTACACTTCCATGAATACAATAATATGCTGCAATAATGCTGCCTATGCTTGTCCCTGCAACATTCTTTATATTTGCAGTATTAACAACTCTTTCAAAAATAGGTAGAGCTGCATAACCTCTTGTTCCTCCTCCTGATATAGCTATTGAAATGCCTTGCATACTATCCCTTAAAGATCATATCTAATATTTTGTCTTTAACTGCATTTCTTGATGCTAAATAACCTGCTAAAACCGAAACTCCGAAAAGTAAAAGACTTATATTTCTATATAACTCATATTCTAATACTGGTGTTACATCACCCATAGGCATAGGTATGGGATGCGTAGAAAAATAACTAACTAATACATAAGTTAATAAATAACCTGTTGCTATACCCACTAATCCATAAAACATTCCCTGCAAAATATAAGAATAAAGTATAGTATTTTCGTTTATACCTAAAGCTTTTAAAATACCTATCTGTGATCTTTTTTGCATAATATTCACATAAATCATAATGTAAATAGTTCCAAATGAAATAATTAAGCCTATAACCATGGTGATTTTACTTATAATTTGTAAGCTGTCAGTAAATTGAGCAATAGTTCCAAGTTTTTCCTGCCAGCTATATATGCGAACATTTAATCCTAACCTTTTTAACATATCAATTACTTCTTTTTCTTTTCCTTTTTCTGTTGTTTTTATAAGAATCATAGAGGCTTTATCTAAATCATCATGAGATAGATTTAATAAAGACATTGCTTGCTCTTTATTAATAAACCCGAAAGTTTCTGTTGCAATAAATTGTAAAGAGTAAATACCCTTCACTTTAACTTCTTTCGTTCCTAGTGAAGGCAATACAATTAACACATTTTCTCCTGTGCTTACATCCAAAGTAGGGAGAGACTTGGAAATAGAATACTTTTTAGTTAAAGCACCTCCAATAACTATACCGTTTTTTGTACCTTTGGAAATAAAGCTTCCTTCCACAATCGCATCATCAATCCAAGTAGTTAAAGCTTCTCTTTCAGCATCAACAATATACAGTGTGAAAGGTACTTTTTCCCTTGTCACAGGATCATACATTACTGCGCCCACAGCTAAACGCGGATCTATACTTTCAACACCAGGAATATTCCTTATTTTTTTCTCAATTTCCTTTACATTAGTAATGTAATCTTCTCCTACGGGCGGTTCAAGCACTATATTTCCTGTCAAAGAGTAAATAGCTTTATCCTCTATCATCACCCTTAAACCAGTAATAACTGATGAGCTAAAAGTCGCACTCAAAAACCCTAAACCAATAATTGCTGCAATCATCGCAATGGTTTTTTTCTTAAAAATAAGATTTTTCCATGCCAAAAAAACAGCAACTTTTAGCTCATTTCTTTTTTTATACATTTCATTACCTCTTATTTTTGTTTTTTGTATATGCTTTCGTTCCAAAATAAGCCACAATTCCCACAACAACCAAGCTAATTACTACATATTTTGCATAATCTTTCTTTCTTTTTACTACATTCAAAGAATAGTTCTCAACTATCTGCTTATGTCCTGTATCGTCTTTATAGCTTACCTCTATTTTTATATTGTGAGTACCTGCTTCTTTTGGAATAAATGTAAAAACAACACTAGAATCTTCATCCTCTTCCAAACTACCTATGTAGCT
>JAADEF010000005.1 GCA_013153555.1 Candidatus Nanohalarchaeota archaeon
AGATGATGATTGCTAAAGCGATACCCCATATTCCTATTAGCACAGTAAATAGGTCTTTATCTACTTGTCCTTTGTTATAAAGCGACATGACATAATTTTTCCACATCTCTTTTGCTTCGGGTAAAGGATATTAGCAAAAATTTGATGGTGTTTTATACCTAAACTAAAAAAGTGAAACATGGCAGGCAATAATGCCACTATACCTATCATTAAAGATAGTTTGAGAAGAGATACCTCTTTTCCCAGTATTTTTATTTTTTTATATTGGTTTGTTACTTTTATAGACAAAGAATGAGCAAACGCCCCAGGTCTTTTAGATATTACCTTATAAATATACCAAAACAAAAGAGAAGGTAGAATTACAATATAACCCATTACTAAATATTTGATGTTTATTTCACTACTTAAAAAAATACTAATAAGAGGAAACATTATTAATCCTAACACAGGCATCATTATACCAAAAGAATGAATTATGCTTAATGGCTGTTTGAGGCTTTTAGAATAATCTTTCATTACATCATAGCTTGTTTCTTCTATTAAGGTAAGTGCTTCTCTAATAGTGTTTTCTTTTTCTTCTTGCGTAACATATATTTCTACCTGCTTTAACAGCTCCAAAGCTTCACTAAAATTTTTATTCCAGCTGTTCCATTTATCGGTGAAATAAGATAATGCAGTTTCGAGATTTTGTGCTTGCTGTGTTTTTATTATCCACATTATTTTTCTAAAATCATTTCCTATAGGGCCATCTAAATAACGAGAGGCAAAAGATATGGCACTAACAAATACAGGAGTAATAGTAAGAGAAATAGACATATAAACGATAGCTTTAACCATTTCGCTGTTTGCTTTAAGGCGTGTTACTTCATTAAGAAAAAAAGGATAGGTGTAGAGAGAATAAAATATTATGCTGCTGAGTGCTATATTTATCCACAAATTTGTAAAATTAAAAAAAGATAAAATGGTAAAGATTATGAAAGAAGCACCAGTTATGTAGAATGCGCTGTTATCTATATCTTCTGGTTTAATTTCTAGCTCGCAGTATTGAATTACTTTTTCAAGTTTTTCTTTACGAGTTTTAGAAGGTTTTAATATTATAGGAAATTTTCTAAAGAATAAACACATTCTTTCATAAAAACTTAATTCTTTTTTCTGTAAAGAGTCTAAATATTGCAGATAATCTGAGCTATAGCTTAAATCCAGTCCTTCAAAATCATATGTCATACATATATATAAGGCATTGAAATAAATATAATTTTATGAAAAAAGGAATAAGTGTTGGTATTGCTGCTTTAATGCTGGGTATTGTGCTAATAACAACCTCTTATACTTATTATTCTATTAAGGCAGGAAAACCCATTTCTAATGTAATTACTGGGTTTTTTCAGCAATTTCAAGAAGCAGACAAAATTTCTTCTTTGAACATTGCTTTTATAAGTTTTGCTCAAAGCAGTATTGAAAGAGCAGTTTTGGAATGTGGTTCTTCTTCTGGTCTTTCAACAGGTTATGTTAGTTCATGGATTTGCAATCGCAGGGTAGCAGTGCCTTCAAAAGATGTTTTGATAAGGTGCATAACAGGTAAGGCTTCTTCTTATTTTTCTAAGTTAGATGATGAAGTTCTTAATGAGGAAATAACCGCAAAGGGCATTGTTTTTGATGAAGCACCAAAATTAAGTATAGAAAAGATAAATGCAGATAGCATAGTTTTCAAAATAGAAGGATCTTATCATTATAAAGAACACGATACTACTTATTACGGCAAGCTCAACATTTTACATACATTTCCTAATATAAGAATAGGATATTTATATGACGGATTAAAGGAATGGTATGAATCTCATGCTTCTGAAATTGCGGGTAAGATGTGCAGGGCTTTATTAAGCACATGCGAGATACCTACGCTTGACGGTTATCTAGCATTGGGAAGAGCTTATCAAATCTCTTTAAACGATTATTTTAAGGAGAAAGGAGATGAGTATGTTAACTGTACTGTATCGTTAATATGTCATGATGAGAAAATAGAACCAGGTTGTGATCCGTTGGTTTGTACTAGTTGGTATGATAGCAAATGTAGTAATGAAGCAAACTGTCTGGCATCAGGAGAAGAAATTGGATATTTTACTGGATTAGCGGTTGATGATGCAACAGAAGAAGCAACCACTTATTTAGCTCCTGATGAGGAAGGTGTGTGTATTGTATGTGAGGAAACGCAGGAGAAGTGTTGTGGAAGTGATTGTGCCTTGCAGTGTACTACTAAGCCGAAAGTATGTCGAGTAGCCTGTGGATCTACTTTTTGTTGTGAGTATGATTGTAGTCCTCGATGCGAGCTTGTAAGATATTATGCAAGTGCTTTATATGAAGTGAAATGCGAAGATACTAAATATGTTACTAGATACAGCAAAGAAAGCGATCATGTGCTTTTTAAAACCCGTATTTTTCAAAGTTATTATAGGGCTTATGAGCAGTGTAGAAAGTGTTGGTGTGTGTGTGATCGTATTGGTGATCTTGGAGGAACGAATGAACCTCCCCCTGAAGATTCTCAAGAAGAGCAACCACCAGGTATTGCTGTTTATGGCGGTATTTCAGTGGATGAGGTGTTTTAATTAATAGGCTTTTGCATATATAATGATTTTGGTTGCATCTTGCCCACAAACCACACATTTTCCTTTTCCTTTTCCTGCAATTATTCTTGGTGTGGCCCCCGTATCCTCTTTTATCCTTTCCTCGCATTCTTCTTCGCCACACCAATAAGCTTTTACTGCACCTTTTTTTAAGCTTATTATTTCTTTAAGCTCTTCGTAATCCTTAACTTCTTTTATGCTGTTTTCCAAAAACTGCTTGCTTTTTTGGTAAAGGTTATGCTGAATATCTGTTAGTAAGGATGCTATTATTTCTTGAAGTTTATCAAGACTAACGGTCACTTTTTCTCGTGTATCTCTTCTAAACACTACTGATGTTTTGCTTTCTGCTTCTCTCCCTCCTATTTCAATTCTTAAAGGCACACCTTTCAGTTCCCATTCATTGAATTTATAACCAGGAGTATGGCTATCGCGATCATCAAGCAAAACTTCATACTTATCTTTT
This sequence comes from Candidatus Nanohalarchaeota archaeon, assembly GCA_013153555.1. Lineage (GTDB taxonomy): Archaea > EX4484-52 > EX4484-52 > EX4484-52 > JAADEF01 > JAADEF01. Next base: position 3,085 of record JAADEF010000005.1, read on the forward strand.
AGCAGAGATTCGATTTCCTTGGCGTATTGTAAAACTTCCTCTTTGTTATTTTTGAACCATATGGGTACTATTACCACCTGTACAGGAGCAACAGCAGGAGGCAGCACCAAACCATAATCATCCCCATGCACCATTATTAGAGCACCTATAAGCCTTGTGCTTACTCCCCAAGAAGTTTGCCAAGCATATTGCTCTTTTTCATCTCTGCTTAAAAATTTAATATCATAAGCTTTGGCAAAGTTTTGTCCAAGCATGTGCGAGGTTCCCATCTGTAAAGCTTTCATGTCTGGCATAATACCTTCTATTGTGGTTGTATAATCAGCACCTGCAAATTTTTCGCTATCTGTTTTTTTGCCCTTTATTACTGCAATAGCAAGCAAATCTTTTGCCATTTCTTCATAAGTATCTAGCATTTCTTTTACCATTACCTCTGCTTCTTCTTTTGTTTCATGAACTGTGTGCCCTTCCTGCCAAAGAAATTCTCGTGTTCTTAGAAACAGCTTGGTTGATTTGGTTTCCCATCTAACCACATTAGCCCATTGATTGATTTTTAATGGCAGATCTCTGTGGCTTCTTATCCATTTGGAAAAGGTAGCATACATGATGGTTTCAGAAGTTGGACGTACAGCTAATGGTTCTTCTAATTCTTTCTCCCCGCCTCTTGTCACCCATGCTACTTCAGGAACAAAACCTTCTACATGTTCCTGTTCCTTTTCCAAAATAGATTTTGGAATGAGAAGAGGAAAGTAAGCGTTGCTAACTCCTTTTTCTTTGAATTTTTTATTTAAGTACTGCTGAATCTTTTCCCAAATAGCATAGCCCCACGGCTTTATGATCATGCATCCTTTAACAGGAGAATAATCTGCTAAACCTGCTCTTGTAACCACCTGTACATACCACTCAGAAAAATCTTCATTCTTTTTTACTGCAACACCTAAATCTTTTTTTCTTTTATCCTCCATATTGTTTTATGTAAGGTTATTCTTTTTAAAGTTTAATTTCTAACGGCAATTTACATCCTCCAACATTTTAAAACTAATTGGAATTAATAAAGTTGTATGGACGAGTTTGTGAGTCTGGTTAAAAAGCTTGCTGAAAAAACAGAAATGAAGGAAGAAGAGATCTTGGAAATGATTGATAAAAAGCAGGAAGAGTTTGACAATATTATTTCTAAAATTGGCGCTGCATATATTGTTGCAAAAGAATTAGGCGTAGAGATAAAAGAGGAGAAAGAAGATGCTTCTATTAAAATAAAGGATTTAATGCCAGGTATGAGTTCTGTTAAAATGGTTGTTAAGGTTGTAAAAGAATTTCCTGAAACTAATTTTAAGCGCAAGGATGGAAGTGAAGGAAGAGTTAAGAACTTTTTAGTTGGTGATGAGACAGGAGTTACACGCTTTGTGCTTTGGGATGAACAAATAGATGATTTTGATATGAAGGAAGGAGATGTTATTGAGATCATACGAGCATATACTAAAAGCGGTTATAATGATAATGTTGAAATAAGATTAGGAGCATATGGAATTATAAGAAAAATAGACAAACCAATTCAGGTTAAAGATAAAGATGGCAGTGATGTTGTTGTAAGAGAATATACGCCTATTTCTTTGATAGATTTAGTTAAAGAAAATGAAAATGTTTCTTTTAAAGGTTATATGGTTCATTTATTTAAAAAAGATCCCATTTTTTATTTTTGTCCGCAATGTAATAAGAGGTTAAAAGACGGTACTACTTGTGAAGTTCATGGAACTGTTGATCCTTCTAAATTGCTTATTCTTTCAGGTATTTTTGATGATGGTACGTCTTCTATTGTTGTGAATTTTTTTAGAAGGGATGCTGAACTTTTAGCAGGGAAAAGTTTAGAGGAAGTAGAGGAAGCAATACAACAAAAGGGAGTGGATGGATTTTTTGAAGAATTAGAAGAAAAGTTATTAAAAAGATACTATAAAATTAAAGGAAGCGTAAAGAAGAATAATTACTCTAATACTTTGGAAGTAACGGTTCATAATTTCAAGATAATGAAAGAGGTGATTTTATGAGTGGGGAAATTAAAAGTGTAAGAGATCTTCCTGGTGTAGGCCCTAAAACAGCAGAAAAATTAGAAGAAATGGGAATGGATGATTTAATGATGATTGCAACATCCTCTCCTTCTGAACTGGCAGCTATTGCTGATATTGGTGAAGGTGTAGCAGCAAAGATTATTGCTGCTGCTCGTGACGCCTTAGACATGGGCTTTGAATCAGGATTAAAAGTTTTGGAGAAAAGAAAACAAATAGGGAAGATAACCACAGGAAGCAAAGCATTTGACGATTTGTTAGGAGGAGGTATTGAAACAGCAAGCATAACTGAATGTTATGGTGCTTTTGGTTCTGCAAAAACGCAAATTGCTCATCAGCTGTCAGTAAATGTACAGCTACCTAAGGAAAAAGGAGGATTGGAAGGCGCGGTACTTTATATAGATACTGAACAAACATTTAGACCTGAAAGAATTCAGCAAATGGCTAATGCTTTAGGCATGGATGGAGAAGAAGTGCTAAAAAACATTTATGTTGGTAGAGCATATAATTCAGATCATCAAATTTTGTTGGTTGAAAAGGCAAAAGATTTAATTAAAGAAAAAAACATAAAGCTTATTATTGTTGATTCAATAACTGCTCATTTTAGAGCAGATTATGTAGGGAGAGGAAGCTTGGCAGAAAGACAACAAAAGCTTAATAGGCATCTCCACACTCTGCAAAAATATGCAGATACTTTTAATTTAGCGGTTTATGTAACTAATCAAGTTATGGCAAAACCTGATGTGTTTTTTGGAGATCCTACTGAAGCAGCAGGAGGACATGTTTTACATCATGCTGCAACTTTTAGAATCTATTTAAGAAAAAGCAAAGGTAATAAAAGAATTGCTAGGTTGGTAGATTCTCCAAATTTACCTGACGGAGAAGCTGTGTTTTTAGTTACAGAAGAGGGTATAAGAGATGCATAGCTTATTTGGTTATGTCAACATAAGTACCTTTATTTTCAAGGTAGGCTATGCTATCTCCTTTTTTTAAACATATAGTATGGGTTGGAATTAAATGAGGGATGTGGGTGTATCTTTTCATAGCATCCTTACGATAATAAGTATTAGGAACGGGTTCTTCTTCAGAGAGAGTTGTTTTTATAAATTCTAAAAATCTTTTATCATCTTCTGTTAAATAAGGATCATTCAATTCGTTTAGGTTTACGAAGCATAAAATCTCTTCGGGTTGAAGATTTGCTTTGTACTTTTTTGAACTTCCTTCTGCTTGCACATAAACATATTCCACAAGATCTTTTATTTCTTTAATTTTTTCATTCCAAGACCTTTCTTTATCAATATCTTCAAGATTTTTATTGATGTGTAAGCCTATGAAAGACACTCCTACAATTATAAAAACTGTAAAAATAATTCCTATAAAAAGACTAAAACTATATTCCATAGCTATATTTTAAGCGTTAAATGTTTAAGTACTTTTCCATTTTCATTAAAAAGAATAATTTCTATTCCTTTTGCGTTCTCGGGTAAGTTTAAGGCATAGTAGTTATCTCCTAACGGCTTAATATTGCCTATGCCTTTAAACTGTTGAGAAGCACCATATGAATAAAAACTGCTGTTGTCGTTTATTAGCAAATATAAATAAGTCTTATTTGATGTTTTAACTATTGCTGAAATTCCTTCGTGATGTTCTTTTATTTTTATAAGCAAGATTTTATTATCAATGATCCAGTGATTCATGAAGAGCACCTTGTTTAGTTAAAAGAAGTTTAAAGCCAATGATTGCTTTTATTAATCCTTCAAACGCATCATGCGGCGTTTCATAAGGGCTGAAATATTTATGCACATCACCATCTGCCCAGTTTTTTGTTGACATATAATATAGATGATCAGAAGTTTGCAAATATCTCCATATTTTAAGAGCTTTTTCATAATGTGGTGTGCCTTTAAGATGCTGTTTAATCATGTTACCTAAAAAATAGAGTTCTTTGAAGGCATATCTTTGCATGTCATTTCCTAACCAGGCCGAGGCATCTCTTTCTAAATCTGCCCACGAAACCGTTGCTAAATCATCCACATATAGTTCATCTATGGGCTTGAACATTTGAGATGTTTCTCTGAATGTTGCAAAGCCCAAGTGTTCGTATTTTTCTACTTCGTATGGAAGGTGTTTCATAAATTCAAAGATGCCGGTGTCTGCCCACTGATGCTCTCCGAAAGTTTCATAATCCATGAAAAGATTTATTACTTCACCTGGTGTGGATGCGAGCCATGCTGCATATTTATCTGCTGTAAGTGGCCAATGAGAGAACCATCTAGCAGAAAAGCGATAAGCAATATCATCACTTAACGGATAATTACGAGCATACAAGATAAGATTGGAATTGTGAGCTTTATAAAGCATATTTGGGCTTTTTCCTTGCATGACCCACTCTATACCTTCTAACAGCATTGCTTTAAATCCAAGCTTTTCAATGGTTTTAGCGATGCTGTTATTGTAAAGGAGTTCTGTATTTCTGAATGTTTGAGGATCTTTTTTAATTCCTAAATAATCTTTTAATGCCTGCATGTGTAAATAGATCTGTTCTTCAAATTCTTCTCTTTCGCTACCTATTCCCCAAAAACTGGATAGGCTGTGAAAATAAGTTTCGCCTAATACCTCTACTCGTTTATGTTGCGCCATTTGTTTGAATAATTCTAAAGCATCAGAATTGTAAAGTTCTAATTGCTCTAATAATGTACCGGTAATAGAAAATGAAAATTTAAAATAAGGATAAGTATCAAGCATTTCTAAAAGTAAGGAATTCATAGGTATGTAGCACTTGTGAGCAACTTTATTAAGGACTTCTTTATTTTTAGAATCGTCAAATATTGCTTTTTCCAAATCCTCAAGAGTCTTGATGTTTTTTAAATTCATTACGCTTCCTGGATACAGTCTTCTTGGTTGATGCACTTCAAAATAAAACTGAATAAATGGCATATTTAAGATAATGAGTTAGATCTTTAAATTGTTTAGTGGATGAGTGGATTAGTATCGTCTAAATCTATTTGATAGTTAAGCGGTGTTCCAATTACTGAGCTATTATCTAAGTAACCGTCATAATCTCCATCACATGTCCCATCTTGTGCATTTATTACATTTGGATCATTATCATCACAGTCACTACCTCCGCAAAATATACTTATTAAACCATCCCCATCCTCGTCATCGCAATTAGGCGGAATGAATGATGATTTATCAGGTCTGTAAGGAAGATTGTGAAATTCCCTTGTTAACCTAACATCGTTGTCTTGTAAAACAACGGTTATTTTACATACATAATTACTACACAAGTAAGATGAATGTATGTTTTCCAAATTGTAGTACTGTTTGATGTGGTTGAGGTATTCTTGTATTGATGTTGCATGCTCGATGATCGATATTGGTTTAAATAAATATTCTTGATTTTTTTTATTGATTTGTTTAATTATCTCATCTACTTTTTTGATTTTTTGAAAAGATGCATCGTGATGTGTGAGAACAGAATCAGAGATGATAAGCTCACTTATGAATGTATAAAAAAAGAAAGAAAGCAGTATTGCACCAATGATGTAGAATTGACCTTTTCTTTTAGCCATACTTTATTTTTATGCGCGCATACATATAAAATTAACATCTTATAACTCTCCATCTATTAATTTCCCAAATATCAGAAAGCTTGGCTTTAACACCACATGTTGTTTCAACTATCACATCACCTAAATCTGAGCAAGGAATATCAGGACATGGAATT